>CAIPID010000309.1 GCA_903865015.1 uncultured beta proteobacterium
CCCAGAAAACCGAAAGGGGTTACAGACCGAAATCTGTAACCCCTTGGTATTACTGGTGCGCCCGGCAGGATTCGAACCTACGACCCCCTGGTTCGTAGCCAGGTACTCTATCCAGCTGAGCTACGGGCGCTACGAAGAACAAGAGTATAGCAGCTTTTTAATTTACGTTCAAAGAGCAACCAAGCCTATTTTTCTATCCGGATCAACCAGAGATCTTGGGCAGATTCGCAGCCTTGATCGCTCGTCCCATTTCGATATAACCCTTTTCCAGAATCTCAAGATAGGCCTTACCGGTTAACGGAGCAGGATCAACACCCAGCTGATTCAATCGCTCGCGCAGCGCGGGGTCCTGCATAGCTTTGAGTACAGAGTTTTGCAATATCGCCACCGATCCTGTCGCAGTCCCCTTCGGAACAGCCAAACCCAGCCAGGAATCTATCTCGACCTCGAAGCCCTGCTCCTTCATGGTCAGAACATCGGGGAATTCTGGCCAGCGCATCGGACTCGCTGAGGCCAACATCCGGAGTTTGCCGCTCTGGATATGAGGAATCACATCCGAGGGGTTTTGTACGATCACGCTCACATTGCCACTGAGCAATGCAGTCACCGTCTCGGCACCAGATTTATAGGAGATCTGCTCGAATTTTCCTCCCGTTAACCGGCCCAATTCCAGCACTGCCAAGTTGTTAGGCGCAGAAGTCGTTCCAAAAAACAATCCTTTACCTTCTTTTGCTGCTTTCACTAAATCCGCGACGGTCTTGTAGGGCGAATCTGCCGCAACCACCATACCGTAGCGAAAACGACCATAGCCCGCGACAAATTCAAAATCTTTGATCGTGTAGGTCAAATCCATCAGGTGCGGCATGATCGCGACCGTTGAGTATGTCACCACGCCCACTTGATACCCATCTGGCTTTTGACGCGCGATATATGCGGGGGTTAACGTACCCAAGGCACCCGGCTTGTTTTGAATCACAACAGGTTTACCAAGAACCTTTTCCATGCCTTGGCCTAGGGCGCGCGTGGCGACATCGGTGTTACCTCCCGCGCCATAATTCACAATCAAATTGATTTCGCGATCAGGAAAAGCCTGGGCCTGTGCCGTACCTGCAAAACACAAGGCCCACACAAACATTACAACCACTGTAGAAACGCGTTCAAATGATGCAATGATTTTTTGTTTGAATATAGTTTTCATTTATTGTCTCCTTGCTTGAATCACAACCTCGGTTACGACATGAAAAACCCGCCATTAATGTCGATCGTGGCACCGTTGATAAATCCACTCGTCTCAGCACATAAAAAAGCGATCGCGGCGCCCACCTCATCGGGAGTACCCAATCGGCGCACCGGGATTTGCTCAGCATAACGACGATTCACCTCCTCGCCAGCCTGCATCGCCATATCCGTCAAGATCCTGCCAGGTGCGACACAATTCGCCGTAATACCGTATGGCCCCATTTCCGATGCAATCGCACGGGTTAGTCCAAGCAAACCTGCTTTAGAAGCCATATAGCTCGGCCCCGCCACAATTGACTTGGAACGTCCTGCTAGAGATGACACGCTGACAATCCGTCCAAAACCCTGCGCCTGCATGCCTGGGATAAATAATTGGCTGATACGCATAATGGAGGTGAGGTTCACATTGAGAACACTCGTCCACTCCTCAACCGTCAGATCCAAAATACCGCTGGATTTTCCATCTGCACGTTTTGGTGAAATCCCTGCGTTATTCACCAGGATGCTGACCACACCATGGAGTGCTTCGGTTTGCTCACGCACACGCCCCATGAAGCCCATGTCTGTGACATCGCCTCTGAAACACAGGGCATCATCTTCAGAAAGTCCAAGCTTTTCTATATCGATCGGTTTGCTATCGATCAGCACGACAAACTTACCGTCCGCAATCAGTTTTTTAGCCGTAGCTAATCCTATGCCTTTACCAGCGCCAGTCACCAGAGCAATTTTTCTTGTCACGATCAGGCCTCGGCTGTATAAAAAGTAATGGGTGGGAAAGCGTTTTGATCTGTAATGACTTCGATCAGCGTTGTGACATCACTCTGGCGCGCTTCATCCAATGCGCGGCCTAATTCAGCCGGGTCACTCACCCGTACGCCGACACATCCACAGCTGCGCGCAATCGCAGCATGATCAACCGGATAGAAATCAACAGCTGAGGTATGGTCACCAAACTTCACATTTTCTGCGTGTTTTTGATAACCAAGAATGCCATTATTCAACAGTAACAATGTCACCTTGATTCCCATACGGCGCGCCGTCTCGAGCTCCGACCAGACATGACCAAAGCCACCGTCCCCGACTAGACAAAAAACCTCTGCGCCAGGCTGAGCCACCTTGGCGCCAAGCGCCATGGGAAAGCCCCAACCCAAGCCCGCCAAACCTCGCGGAGTAATAAACCGCATGCCACTTTTAAGGGCAGTCAGGCAATTTGCAATCCAGATGGACGAGTAGCTCGCATCGGCCACCACGATGGAGTCTGGAGTTAAACGCTGCTGCAATTCATGCATGATGCGCTCGGGCCGTATTGGCTGTTGCTCCGATAGTCTGACTACTGCAGACTCTTTCAGATAATGATCGCGTGCGGCCTGGATACTTGACTCAAGCACTGCACGCTGGGTGCGACGCTTTGTCAGGTCGCATTGCGTAAGAGCTTGTGTCAACGCCTCAAGTGTTAGCCTGGCATCACCCACTAAACGCGTGGCCTCGTAGTTGCGACCGATCTCTGTGCCATCAATATCAATATGAATAAAGTGTGCATTTTTTGGATAAAGTTGCCAGGAGTCCGTACCATTTTGATTGGTGCGATTACCGATCAACAATACGACATCCGCCTCGGCGACCAGTTTGCGTTGATAACGTGTTGCCCCGTTCGGTCCCATAAAATATCCGACAACGCCAACGGCTAATGGATGACTCTCATCCACGCCGCCTTTACCCATGACCGTTGTAGCGACAGGCAGATGTGCCTGATCCATGAGTGCTGTGAGCGCCGCCGAGCCATGTGAAAGATGCACACCCCCTCCTGCAATCACGATAGGTCGATCCGCCTGAGCAAGAATCTTTGCAACCTGAGCAATCGCATCGGCTGGCGCAATAGTCGGATCCAGCGGAAAGTGTCCCAGGTTTGCTTTACGTACAGAGGGCACTGCGGGCTCAACTAGTAAATCACTCGGCAATAACAACACCACCGGACCAGGACGCCCAGAGCAAGCCATCGCAAAGGCCTGATCGATATAGTCATCGACACGACTCGCATCCCCTACTCGTCTGACCCATTTAGTAACGGACGAAAACAAACCAATATGATCGAGGTCTTGAAAAGCATTCTTGTCATTTTGTAAACGACTGACATCTTGGACTAAGGCGATCACCGGAATAGATGCTTTAAGAGCCTCAGCAAGTGGAGCCACCAGTAGCGCTGCGGCAGGGCCATTTTGTGCTGTCACAATCGCGGGCTTACCTGTCACCCGCGCATAGGCATCCGCCATATAACCACCAGCGTTTTCAGTTCGATAAGCGATTTGTTTCATACCGGCCTGCTCAGCGGCCAAGTGCAGCATGGAAGGCAAACTTTGGCCAAAGGTGAGCTCTACGCCATGGCGCTTGAGCGCGCGAACGATGGCATGAGAAACGGTATTGTCTAAATTTAAACCTGACACCGTCAGAGGCTTGAGTAGATTTTGGGTAGTCACAGTCATGTTTGTCTCGAATAATACTTATAAATGTTTTTTCATTTATAAAGCATTTTGAGACTTATTTTGCAACTTTAAAGCACTACGCCGTTGAATTAAAACTCAGTCAAATACCTGAGTGCTAAAAGTCTGCCCTGAAAAAAACCATTTGTCGCCTCTATGTCACGGCCATACTGAAGCGTAAATCGACCAATTGCGGTGTAGGCTTGGGCACTAAGTAAAAATCTCTGCGTGCTCACGACGTTATTTTGATCAATAGAATTGATACTGGTCTCGCCACCTGTAACGTAAAAATAACTGGCGCCTACCGTAAATGTGTCATTGATTTTGTAAACGGGTCCAAGCTGGACAGTTGTGAGAGGCTTTTGGGAGAGGGATGCATTGGAGTAGGGCAGACACGCGGCACCGCATTGATTATTTGCACCGAACCACATTGTGTCGACAGCGATCATTCCATTCAAATTACCGATAATGGGTTTTTGAAAGCCTAACTGCAAATCGAATTTATAGCGGTTCTCACCGTAGTTAAACGGCTGTTCATTTGAATAACTACCTGTCGGGGCGGTCAGGTAGCCGGCTACTGCGAAATATGTCCGCGTTTCTCGATTGGCGTATGGCCAAATGGCCGTCGCAAACGTTAAATCTCCAACCCCTGTTCCTGATGGAACGTTGCTTAACGTGCCTGCTGGCTGTATGGAACCATAACCCAGCTGTACATAAGAAATAGCCGGCAAGCCAGCCAGCTCATAACTCCTTGCGACCCTTACGACTGCGCTATCGAGCTCAATCCTGGGGTTTTCGTATCGACCTGCAGACACAACCGAACCATTTCTATACAGACTAGTGTTTTCAGTACCGTAATAGCTAATTGTAAAAAAATTCCTATCTGGAGTTGGTGCGACTACGTCATTAGGCTGCAAATCAATGGCCCAGGCAAAAGCCGGACTCAGTAGCATCATCGCAAAAAGGATTCGACTTTGAAATCGCATAAATTGCAATACCCCTAAATAACTTTTAAACAAGCAGCCAGTACATCTTCAGGTCTGACATGTTTAATTTCGGTCGATCCATCCCAGGGTAAGACGTCTGCAGTGTTGTTGCGTGCCCAGAACCACTCACGATTCAGTTCATGAAAAACACCGACATAAGGCACCCCGGAAAACTGTGCCAAATGCGAAGGGCCGCAATCATTTGCGACCACCAGTTTTGCCTTTAAAACAGCTGCTGCAATTTCAGGTAAGGGTCGCGTCATCAGGAATTTAAAATCATCCCGATGCAAAGACAATAACCACTCGTACTCTTTTGTTTCGTCAGGTCCCAGCACAAAACAAAAACTCGCTCCTGAAGGTAATGAAGGCTTAAGCAGGTCAGCCAACTGGACAAACTCTTTGATGGGCCAGCGCTTATAGTCGCCTGCTCCGCCACCAGGCATTAGCACCACATCTGAGGGCTCAGGGAGGTCGTCCGCGCATTGCGCCGCAATCGCAGTGACGCAAGCACGCGCGGCCACAGCGGGATCAAAGGGCTTAAAGGCCGCCAACACCAACAGGTTACCTAGCCCCATATATTCAGAAAAATCTTTACGGTGCGCATGCGTCCAGACAAAATCCGTTATGCGCTTGTGCTTGAAACCCAAGCGAAACCTGGGTCTTTTCAGTAGTGCTGCGGCACCATATTTTTCGCTCGCAAAGTGCAACACGATCAATAAGTCTGCGCTGCTGTTCATCGCATGATAAACAGCACCGAAGCGATCCGCCTGCACAAACTCGTCAACCCACGGCAGAGACAGATAATGTTTACCTACATTATCTTGCGCAACAACGCGCAGGTGGCAATCAGGCCAGAACTGTTTAATTTGATAGAGCAGTGGGTAGGAGACAATCTGTGTCCCTAAAAACTGCATACTGCGAATGAAAACGACGACTTCTTTCATAAAAAACAGACTCAACCGTCCCAACATAAGAACCGCTACAAGAACCGACAGCTTACAACAGCGCCAGGGCTAAACGGTAAGTGATGAAAGATGCCAGGTAAGCCAGTCCAAAAAGATAAGTGAGGCTGATTAAAGGAATACGCCACCCACCGCTTTCACGTTTGATTGTTGCGATGGTCGACAAGCATTGCGGGGCGAAAACAAACCACGCGAGCAAAGACAGCGCGGTCGGCAGACTCCATTGCTGCGCGAGGACAGGCCCAAGTGTTTCGGCTGCTGCGGGCCCTACCGCGGACATGGCATAAACAGTCCCAAGCGCACTAATGACAACCTCTCTTGCGGCCATACCAGGAATTAAAGCTATCGAAATTTGCCAGTTAAACCCAATCGGTGCGAGCAAAACGGCTAAAGCCTTGCCTATCATGCCGGCGATGCTGTACTCGATCGCAACTCCAGTCGCCCCCTCCGGGGCACCAGGAAAGCTTGCCAAAAACCAGAGCGCGATCGTCAGAATCATGACGGTGCCTCCGACACGCCGTAAAAACATGCGTGCCCGCTGCCATAATCCCAAAACAATATTGCGGGACTGAGGCCAGCGATAGGTAGGTAACTCCATCATGAGCGGACGTACCTGACGACCCGCCGCAGTCACACGCTTAAGCACCCAGGCCACCAGCATTGCGCCCAAGATGCCTGCGAGGTACAGCACAAACATCACCAAACCCTGTAATTCAAATCCAGGTCCTAGGGTTCGTTGAGGAATAAACGCCGCTATCAGTAGCGCGTAAACAGGCAGTCTCGCTGAGCAGGTCATCAGCGGAGCAATCAACATCGTCACCATGCGATCACGTGCGTTAGGGATCGTCCGAATCGCAATAATCCCGGGAATCGCGCAGGCAAAACTTGAAAGCAAAGGGATAAAGGATCGTCCTGACAGCCCAACCGAACCCATCAGCCGATCCAGCAGATAGGCCGCACGCGGTAAATATCCAGACTCTTCGAGCACAAGAATAAAACCAAAGAGAATCAGGATCTGAGGCAGAAAGACAATCACCGCTCCCGCTCCGGCAATCACGCCATCAACAATCAGACTGCGAAACCAGTTATCAGGCAGATATTGACCAATGAAACCAGAAACTTGAGTGGTTGCCTCTTTAATCCATTCCATTGGCGCGACCGCCCAGCTAAACATCGCCTGAAATATGACGAAAAGCAATGCAACCAGAATCAAAGGGCCGAACACGGGATGGAGTAATACCCGATCGATACGTTCACTTTTCAGGTCCGGCGTGACATGATCTAAATCAATATTTTTCAGGATCTGCTGAACGCGATCGTGATCGAGTTCGATGAGAGGCTGTTCCGTATCGACAGCTGCCAGAGGATCAATGTGATGCGTCCAAATCTCAGGACGATCCAGTAACTGGCGTAACGCATCATCGCCGTCGGAGGCTATCGCGATAGTAGAGACCACGGCTACGCCAAGCTCACGCGACAATCCTGATTCATCAACATGAATACCGCGCGCACGTGCCTCATCGGACATATTGAGTGCAACGACAAAAGGAATATTGAGTCGCTGGACGGCGAGCACGAGACGCAAACTACGTCGTAAATTTGTAGCGTCCACTACACAGACCACCAGATCGGGCCGTTTTTCGCCCTTTGCACGCCCCGCCAGCACATCACAGGTCACGCGCTCATCGAGTGAACGCGGGTAGAGACTATAGGTCCCGGGTAAATCAAGAACCCGGAGTATTTTACCTTTTGGCGTGCTGAGTCGACCCTCTTTGCGCTCTACGGTTACGCCGGCGTAATTGGCAACTTTTTGGCGACTACCCGTCAGTCGATTAAAAAGCGCTGTTTTACCGCA
>CAIPID010000310.1 GCA_903865015.1 uncultured beta proteobacterium
ACCGCCAGATTGCCTGCGACACCCCGGCGACCAGGCGCAAAGCCCATATTAGTGAGGCGCGAGCGCATATCTGTCACCATGGCAGGATTGCCGCATAACATGATGCGCGAGCGTGAAGGGTCGAGGGCGACACCCACGCGATGTTCAAGCTCTCCATCGTCCAACAGGGTGGTGATGCGAGAGGGGGCGGTCAGTGATTTGAGCGCGGGTGACAACTCGGGAGCAGTATGCTGTTGGGAGGTAATCGGGATGTATAGCAACTGATTTGGCGCATGTTGTGTGCCAATGCGCAATATTTCGTCTCGATAGGCGAGCTCATGTGCATATTGCACTCCGTGCACCACGATGATGCGTTTAAAACGAGACCAGGTCTGCGGATCTTGCAGCATCGAGAGATAGGCTGAGAGCCCTGTACCCGTAGCAATCAGCCACAAATCTTCACCGTCTATAAACCGTTCAAGGGTTAGAAAACCAAAACTGGTTTTGTCTATCCAGAGCGGATCACCGGCGTGCAGACGGGCTAAGGCCGGACTGAATTTCCCGTCCGGGACCACCACCGAAAAAAATTCCAGCGCATCCTCTTCAGGATGTGAAACCATCGAGTAGGCACGCCACTCAGTGGGGATTTCGGGCTCATTGGGCAGGATAGCCAACCCGAGTCGTGCAAACTGACCGGGTAAAAACTGAAAGGCTGCGTCACGCGTGACCCGAACAGAAAAAAGTTTTTCCGATGACCAGCGACGTGTTGATAGGACCGTTTGGCGTGTGTATTTAGGCTCCGCCGGACTGATTGCGTTTTCGGTCATGACTGACATGCGAGCAGATCAGCGCTCAAGCAGGCCAAGCTTGTCAGTTTTGCCATTCCAGTCGTCAGCATCGGCAAGCGGCTTTTTTGAGCGGCTGATACTTGCAAACAGGGGGGTAAGCTCGGCATTGAGTGCGACAAACTTTAACTGGTCTGCGGGGAGGTCTTCCTCGGCAAAAATGGCGTTGGCCGGGCACTCCGGGATACAGACCGCACAGTCAATACACTCATCAGGATCGATGACCAAAAAATTCGGACCTTCGCGAAAACAATCAACCGGACAGACGTCCACACAGTCGGTGAATTTGCACTTAATACAGTTTTCGGTGACCACGTGTGTCATGTCTTTCGCCAGCCAATTGAAGTTGATTACGGAAATTTGATTCCAGGAATGAGGTAATTTTACCTAAACTGGCTGCGCACGGGGGGCAAGACCCTGCGAGCCTAGTGGCTGTGCTATGGTTTGAAAAATCGCGTGAAAAAAACATGATCATCAAATCTCTGCTCGATACCGACCTGTACAAATTCACGATGATGCAGGTCGTATTGCATCATTTCCCTGCCGCCCAGGTTGAGTACCGCTACCGGTGCCGAACGCCGGGGGTCAATTTGCGACCCTATCTCGAAGAAATCCGCCGGGAAATTCATGCTCTCTGCCAATTACGCTTTAATGAAGCTGAGCTGGGTTATTTGGGCGGATTGAGATTCATCAAAAGCGATTTCATTGACTTTCTTGGGTTATTTCACCTGCCGGAAAAGTGTATTACGGTCTCCGACGGTGTCGCCCCCGGTGAGATCGATATCACCGTCAAGGGCTCGTGGCTGCACACAATTCTCTTTGAAATCCCAGTCCTTGCGATCGTCAACGAAGTTTATTTCCGCAATGTATGCCCAGATCCTGATTGGGCCGAGGGTCGCAATAGATTACAAGCCAAGATGAGATTGGTGCTGGATGCTGTTGATCTGGATGATTTCATGATTGCCGACTATGGCACGCGCAGACGGTTTTCACATGCCTGGCACGAAGAAGTCATCACCACGCTGAAAGCACAGATGGGTCAGCATTTTGCCGGGACCAGCAATGTCTGGTTTGCGATGAAACATGGCGTCTTGCCACTCGGGACGATGGC
Organism: uncultured beta proteobacterium; assembly: GCA_903865015.1. Taxonomy (GTDB): domain Bacteria; phylum Pseudomonadota; class Gammaproteobacteria; order Burkholderiales; family Burkholderiaceae_B; genus Zwartia. Next base: position 1,936 of record CAIPID010000310.1, read on the forward strand.
CCATGAGTATCTGCAAGCTTGTCAGGGGCTTGGCCCCAGATTGCGTGATTCTCAGATTTTTGCACTTGAAACGTGGGCAAAAGAGTATCGGGGTGACTTGGGCATCGCCTTGTCGGATGTCTACGGCATGACAGCATTTTTGCGCGACTTTGATATGTATTTTTGCAAACTGTTTGACGGTGCCCGGCATGATTCAGGCGACCCCTTTGACTGGGGGGAACGGATGATTGCGCACTATGAAAAAAACCGTGTGGATCCGCGTACTAAAAGCTTGATTTTTTCCGATGGACTGAATTTTCAACGTGCGATTGAACTCAGCCGCCGTTTTGCCGGGCGCTGTAAAACGGCGTTTGGTATTGGTACCAATTTAACCAACGATCTGGGCTATGAACCGTTGCAAATCGTCATGAAAATGATCCGCTGCAATGGCCAGCCTGTCGCAAAAGTTTCCGACGCACCTGAGAAAACCATGTGCGACGATAAAGCTTACCTGGCATATCTGCGTCAGGTATTCGAAATACCTCCCACCTAATTGATTG
>CAIPID010000311.1 GCA_903865015.1 uncultured beta proteobacterium
AATCACGATGGCAAACTCACGCTTGCAGAAGCAAAAGCAGGCATGCCAAGGATTGCTGAAGCGTTCGATAAAATCGATACCGATAACAGGGGCTATCTGACGCTCGAGCAAATCCAGGAAGTCGCGGCTAACGCGCCTTAAGGGATACTCCTGAAACACACCTGAGCGCGAAACTTAATTCACACGATAGGGCACAGCGCAACGCTTGCTTTTTCGTCTGATTGTTTACCTGGCAAGCCAGTTTCGTAATGCTGCATTGACGGGCTCAGGTTGTTCCATTGTTGATAGATGTCCGCATTGTTCAATGATGACTAAGTGCGAATCAGGAATTAGTCTGGCTATGTCTTCATGCATGCAGAGCGGTGTTGCTTGGTCCTCACGCCCGCAGAGCACAAGCGTTGGGCACTTAATCGTCGCAAGCGTTGCAAAAGAATCAACACGATTCATCAGGGCGTTGGCTTGCTGTTTTTGGGCGGCATGCCCCACACTCAACACCATCTCTAAAACCGTTTTGCAGAAAGATGCCTGGTTTGCCTGATCAGGATGCATCCAGCGGTTGGGCAGGGTTTTGGCAAACGCTTCAAGGCCAAGATCATCGGCTGCTTTCATGTCGATATAGCGTTGTGCAGTGCGAGCGGGCGTATCCGCCTCGGCTGAGGTGTCAAGCAATGCCAGTCTTTCAACGCGCATCGGTGCGCGACGCATGATTTCAAACGCGACATACCCGCCCATTGAAAGACCTGCCAGCGAAAAACCAGGTGGTGCGCTATCGAGTACCTGTTGTGCGTAATTCTCTATTGAGTCCCCCTTGCGAAATACATAAGGTAAGCACTCATAATCATCTGCAAAAGCTTTGATCTGACTTTCCCAGAGTTTTTCACTACAGAGATGTCCCGATAGCAGCACGAGAGCAGGGCGTTTGTTATGAATTGTCATGACTCAGGTTCCTGTAAAACGTGCGGCGCGCTTTTCTTTCCAGGCAAGGGCACCTTCTTTGATGTCGTTGGATTTTTCTGAAATTGCAACGGCTGCGCGAATGGCTGTGTCGTCAACGATCCCGCGCGCGATTAAATTCATATGTTTTTTAATACCAATCAACGCGAGAGGAGCCATCCCGGCAAGCTGCTCACTCAATTGGTCAAGCCTGGCCAGGAGGTGTTCGTCTTCAAGGATTTCGTTGAGAAATCCGATATCCAGCATTTCTTGTGATTCAATTTTCTGACTGGTCAAAAATAATTTTTTGGCATTATTCAGTCCAAGTCGTGTGATGTATCTGACCATGCCACCAGGATAAAAATGTAAACCAAGCTTGGTTGCCGGCATAAACATATTCGCACCAGGCACACCTAATCTAAAATCACAGGCCAGACTCAGATCGGTACCACCTCCATAGACGCCACCTTGAATCGCAGCAATCGTAATCGGGCGAGCTGTTTCGATAAGATCAACCGTATCCCCAAAATAGGTGGATGAAGGTGCGGACTCTGCGGCGAGCGAGGAAATGTCATAGCCACTGCAAAAGTATTTTCCATCTGCAACAAACCTTAGCACCAGGACTGCCTCGTTTTGATTGACGACCTTCAAATGATCTTTAATCACATCCAGATCCGAGGGACTCAACCTATTTGCATACGCTGGATTACGAAATCTAATGGTGGCTATTCTTCCCGCTATGGTCAGCTCGGGAGTAGTCACGACTTGACTGAGTGGGGTGGTATGCGTTTGACTCATCGGTGACGCCCTTAAAACATAATAAAAATTTTCTCGAATTGCATTATTCTACGTGCATAGGCAATCCATGGCGTTGAGATCAGATCAAACCGTGAAAATTGCCAGCCGATTGAGCGTGGAGACAAAAAATTGAAAGTATTTATTGCAGCCTTTAAACGGGCCTGCGTTGCCCTATCCAAGTGCGCATTATTAAAATACTTATGCCTGATCGCTTGTGTGACAGGCATGGCGGATCTAGCCCTTGCTGCCTACCCAGACCATCCTATTCGTATCGTTATTCCTAATGCACCGGGTGGTGGAACCGATGCTTTTGGACGCATCATTGGTCAAAAACTGAGCGAGGCGTGGCATCAGTCTGTCATTGTTGAAAACAAACCTGGCGCGCAAGGTGGCATCGGGACCGCCTTTGGTGCCAAAGCGACACCGGACGGCTATACGCTGACCGTCGCATTGGTCAGTACGATGGCCGTTAATCCTTATGTCTATAAAGATATCGGTTACGAACCGCTAAAAGATTTTGTTGCGGTGGCTGTTGGGGTTAATCAGCCTTACCTGATGGTGACCTATCCCGAGGCTCCCTACAACAATCTAAAAGAGTTTGCTGCCTTTGCAAAAGGTAAAGTAAACGGCGCTACGTATTCTTCAACATCCTCACAAACAGAGTTGATCGGTGTGCTGTTTGAGTCGCTGATACAGGCAAAGATGCTGTATATCCCCTATAAAAATGCAAGCACTGCGGTGGTCGAGCTCGCAAGAGGGGATATTGATGTCATGGTCGCGAGCCTGCCGTCCGCGATTCCGTTGCTCAATGCCGGTAAATTAAAAGCGCTTGCCGTCACAGGCGATAAACGTGCGCAAGCTCTAGCAAATGTCCCGAGCGCAGCCGAGTCGGGATATCCTGAATTCAATGCAGGGGGTTGGTACGGCATCATTGCACCAGCAGGTACTCCAGACGAAATTGTAAAAAAATTAAATCAGCAAATTAATCTGATTCTCGATATGCCTGATGTACAACAATCTCTTGTCGCTGCGGGTTTTGAGGTAATTAAAGGTGCGCCAGAGGATTTTGCGACGATGATTAAAAACGAAAATCAACGCTGGAAAAAAGTTGTTGAGCTCAATACAAAACCAAAATAATCACATCACAGCGTATCCAATATGAATAACCAATCTCAATCACAAACGAACAGTCAGACACGTCGCGGTCCACTCGCTCGATTCAAAATCCTCGATCTGACGCGTCTGCGATCTGGTCCAACTGCAGTGAGGCAGTTAGGCGACTGGGGTGCGGATGTGATCAAAATAGAAACCCCCGAGGCCTTGGGGGTAAGTGATGGTTGGGGTGATGCGCGGCTAGGGCCTGATTTTCAGAATCTGCACCGTAACAAACGTAGCTTGACTCTCAATCTCAAAGATCCAGATGGTCTGGCTATTTTTAAAAAACTGGCCGATACAGCGGATGTCATTGTTGAAAATTTCAGACCAGACGTGAAGTTTCGTCTGGGTATTGATTACGAAACACTGAGTGCCACCAATCCAGGCCTAGTCTACGCAAGTGTGTCTGGTTTTGGGCAGGATGGCCCCTATGCCAATCGACCCGGTTACGACCAGATCGTGCAGGGTATGGGGGGATTGATGGCAATTACAGGACTGCCCGGACAAGGCCCTGTACGCGCTGGAATAGCAGTGGCTGATTCCGCAACGGGGCTGTATTGTTCGATTGGGATTTTGACTGCGCTGCTTGAACGCGATCAATCTGGACGAGGCCAATGGGTACAGACTTCGTTGCTCGAGTCTATGATCGGTATGCTCGACTTTCAAGCCGCACGCTGGCTGATTAATCAAGAGATACCAGAGCAAGCAGGCAACGATCATCCAACCTCCATCCCAACGGGTGTGTTTCCGACTTCGGATGGTCATATCAATATCGCGGGCGCAGGCGCCCAGCAGATGTGGGAGCGCCTGTGCAAGGCCGCAGGTGCTGAGCATTTGCTCGCCCGTGAGGAATATAAAACCGGTAAATTGCGCTCAGCCAATCGCGTTGTCCTCAATCAAGAGTTATCCGCAATTACGTGCACGGAATCAACTGCGGAGTGGATCAAACGGTTTGAGCAAGCCAGCGTCGCTTGCGGTCCCATATACCGCATGGATCAGGTGTTTAATGATCCACAGACGCAGCATCTAGGGATAGCCACCCCTGTACATCATCCGGAATTAGGTGACATTAGAGTCGTCGGCCAACCCGTTGGCTTGTCGCGCACGCCGAGTGAGATTCGGACAGCGACTCCTGCGCGTGGTGAGCAAACGGATGATGTGATGCACGAGCTTGGCTATAGCGAGACAGAAATAGCGGATTTAAAGGCGCGTCTGGTCATATAAGACGGGCAGGGCTTGTAGAATGTGGGGATGACATCACACACTGAATTTCAATCCGAATCCGCTGACCAGCCTGAGTCCATCATGGAGCCCAAACTCTGGGTCAACAAAGGATGGACTGCGCGCGTGATTAAAAACTCTGATGATGATGGCTGGGCGGTAGAGATGATTAAGGATGGCGAACCAGAGCCTGCTTTGATTGGTCCCTGGACAATGGGTCGTGATAAAAAAAATCCTAAACCACTTGATGTGAATGCGTTTAATACGCTGGTTAAAACAGCCTCTGAGGTAGTGCGCCGCCACGAACAGCATTTGCATGCACTGCATCATAAAAAACTGATGATCACCGTCGCACATCAGCAAATTCAAATTGCGCTGGATATTGTGCCCGATGAGGATGATCCGCATGCTCTGCTCAGTGCCACGGATCTGGATGGTGAGGAGCTTGCGCAAGTCAAAGTCAGTGCTGCATTTAAATTGAATACCACCAGTGCTTACGCGTGGGCTGAAAACGACTACCGTAAACCTGGTTAATCGTTCATATGTGTTGACCAAAGTGCTTGTCCACGGCATGATGGACCCTCCTAAAAGACTTGCCATAGAGCAGGCGCACTCGGAGACAACGCATGTACAGCACAGCGATTAGACGTATTTCTCAAGCACTCCTTTCGATTTTGGTGATTGCCTTAAGTTTGAGCGGATCTTCTTTCGCGCAAACTGGTAACGATGTTTGGCCAAACAAACCGATTAAATTGATCGTTCCACTCGCTGCAGGCGGTGCAAGTGATGTCGTCGCACGTATTTTTGCCGCAAAACTTGGCGAGCGTCTTGGCCAGCAAGTCATTGTTGAAAACAGACCCGGAGCAGAGGGGCTGATTGGAGTGGATGCCGCAGTTAAATCCGCGCCTGATGGCTACACGCTGGTGCTCGGATCAAGTACCACGCTGGCAGCAAATTATCACTTGCGCAAATCCTTACCCTTTGATCCCGTCAATGACCTGGAACCCGTCTCAATGGCTTTCCAAGGTTTTTTCAATATTCTGGTCATCAACCCGAATGTCCCTGCAATGAATTTGAAAGAGTTTATTGCTCTGGCCAAATCCCAGCCTGGAAAAATTGATTACGGAACGGCGACAAGTGGTTCAAAAATTTGCGTTGAAATGTTTAAGTCCATGGCGGGGATCGACTTGCAAATGATCAACTACAAAAGCTCACCTCAAGCGCTTAACGATTTAATGGGTGGGCAATTGCAGCTAGTTTGCGAACCCGTTGCTACGGCTATGCCTAATATTCTTGCGGGCCGCTTGCGCGCAATAGGTGTGACAAGTCTGACACGACACCCAGCTGCAAAGGACTTACCGACAGCGGCAGAGGCGGGGTTGCCCGGATTTGAGTATTCAGCCTGGGTCGCTGTGTTTGCCCCAGCTAAAACGCCTGCGACGATTATAGAAAAGCTATCTAAAGAAATTGAATTGGTATTGAAAGATCCTGAGACCGTTAAAAAAGTCCAGGCTGCCGGAGTGGAACCAATGATAGGCAATGCAGTGGAGCTCAAACGCCTACTTAGCAATGAGATCGCACGGGCTGGCGAGATCGTTAAAACAGCAAAAATACAACCGGAATAAAACCGAATTTATATTCCGATCCATACTGTTGCGTAACTATTAAATATGAAAAGCAAAGAAAAGATTTACCTGATCCACGCGGTCGACGTGTCAATCACCCCTTCGAAAACAAGTTTCTCAAAGCTCTGGCCAGATGCCCGTATTACCAACATTCTCGAAGAGTCACTGGCCTCGGATTTAAATGATGATGGCGGGATGACGGATGCGATGAAATCTCGCTTTAAAACGATTGGTCAGTATTGTGCCGACGCGGGCGCCACAGCTATTCTATTTACTTGTTCAGCCTTTGGCTCAGCCATCGAAGAGGTCAAGACAAAGCATGCGTTTCCAATCCTGACACCAAACGAAGCGCTTTTTGAAGAAGTATTGGAGATAGGAGGGAAAATTGCACTCCTGACAACTTTTGAACCCTCTGTCGCGGCACTGAGAAGCGAACTAGCCGAGATGTCCAAAGCCCGCAATAAATCTGTTGAAGTGGACTCCGTAATGGTGCCTGGTGCCTTGGATGCATTGCGGGCAGGCAATCAGGAGGAACACAATCGTTTGATCGCTCAAGTTGTGAGCGAAGTTGCTGCGCAAAACAAAAGCTATTCCGCAATTGTTTTTGGCCAGTTTTCCATGTCACCAGCAGCCGCACTTGCACAGGAAAAAATATCCATCCCTGTGCTGACCACACCAGATTGCGCGGTACGCAAGCTCAAGCAGATGCTTGGCTGAAAAGCATTAAACAGTTGCCGTCGCGCCACCATCCACGGACATGATTGTCCCTGTGATGTGTCTGGCCTGATCGGACAGTAACCATACTGTGGCGTTGGCAACATCCTCGGGCGTGCCTGCTTGTTTGAATTTCTGTACATCTTGTCCGGCAATGCTTGCGGTCATGCTTTGGAGCTTATCGAAACGTTCCGACACAATTGGACCGGGAGCAATGGTGTTGATACGTACACCATGACCCAACATGGCATCCGCCAGACCTTTGTCCAGCACATTGATCGCAGCGTTCGCACATGCACCAGGTAAATGCGTTGTTGTTGGCTGATGGCCACTACGACCACTGATATTGACGATCGAACCTGCACCTTGCGAAGTCATCTGCGGCAGTACTGCGCGCATTGTCCGCATATAACCGAGTATTTTTGTATCAATGACCTCAAGCCAGGTCTCATCGGACAAATCCAGAAAGGAACC
>CAIPID010000312.1 GCA_903865015.1 uncultured beta proteobacterium
GGTTGCCATGACGATCCGTCACACCCGCTACAAACGCCTCAAACTCCACGCTCTCCAACTCGCCCGCATACACCTCAACCGTCACGCCCGCAGCGCGCAACGCCTGCACAGCCTGCTCGCGCCCATCGCGCGTCCCCTCAGCACCCAGCGCACGCAACCCGGTCAGGGCCAAGACCCTCACTCCACGCGCCACCAAATGATTCGCCAAAGCAAGACCGAGTCCACCCAGACCACCTGTAATCAGCACCGGGCCCTGCCCCACACGCGCAAGCATTGCGCGCGCGGCCGACTGCGTACCCGCATCAATCTGCACAGGCACAAAAGAAAGTACTTCGCGCACGCCCCGATTCCAGCGCACACGCGCAACACCATCCTCCTGGCACAACTCGCACGCAACAGACTGCGCCAGTTGCTCCAGAGAGGCATGCACTGAAGCATCCTCAGGCGCTTCGACCACCAACATCTCGCGCGACCAGACACGCGCATACTCCGCAGACAGCGAGGCGGCCACGCCACCCGCAAACGCACCTGCAGTGCTCTGCTCCTCTGAGCCACGTAACACCAACAGACGAACACCCAGGACGCTGCCAGCAATCGCGCGCCACACATCATGACGCACAGCTAGAGACGCATCCAGCCCAGCATCAACAACCGCCTCAAACTCACCCAACCGCGCGACCAACTCGCCAGCCCGCTCGGGCGCGAACAAGCTCGCCCCTAAACGCTCGGCCAACCCGGCCCAGATCCCCTCGCCGATCAAAGCAATCCGGCCACTAAAACGATCCCTCAAAACCTGCTCAGCAGCCAGCCAGTGTGGCTGCAGCAGCCCTGCATGACGAGAGACAACGGCCGATGCAGCAACCGCAGCAGTACCCACCACACGACCGCTAGACAAAATGGGATCGGTATCCACCCAGCAGCGCACGCGCTCAAAGGGATAACCAGGCAAAGCGATGCGCCTACCAGTATGCGCATGCAAGTCATACCAATCGACTTGTTCACCGGCGACCCATAGTTGAGCGATTTTCTTTAAATCTCTTTGATCAAAAATTTGCTTACGGATCGAATTTCCAGATTCACCATCGAGCAAGGTACGCACGGAATGATCTTCGTTGATATTGCCTCGCATGAGGCGACTATCCGTCAGCCCCAGCTTGGCTGCATGCAATGCACTGTGTAAATCTTCGATTGTTGAAACAACAACTGCCAGACGTTCATCTAAACTGACACGCCCCACTTGCGTTGTAAACGCAATATCCCTCAATTGAAGATTGACTGGATGCGTCTCTAACCAAGTAATGTAAGCGTTAATCAGTCGCTCAAGTGCAATCTTGTTTCTCGCCGAAAGCAAGACGACCTCAGGACCTTGATCACCAACCGTCACGATCGGGAGGATTGCGGGACTTTCAAGAACTACATGAACATTCACGCCACCGGCACCGAATGAACTGACACCAGCCAACAGTGGTCTCTGATTTTTTGAAATCCAGGGCGTGAGTGTCTGCGGAACATAAAAGGGTGTTACATCAAAACAGATATTCGGATTGAGTATTGCGCTGTGCAGACTTGGCGCGATCATGCCTGCTTTCATTTGCAGTAGGACTTTTGCGACAGAGGCGATACCGGCAGCGGCCTCCAGATGACCGATATTTGTTTTTACCGAACCTAGTGCGACCACATTGGCAGCACAATCATCACCAAACGCCTCAGTCAAGCCTGCTACCTCAATGGGGTCACCCAGCAAAGTACCGGTACCATGCGCTTCGACGTAACTGATTTCTGAAGAACTAACCCCTGAACGCTTAATTGCTTCTTTGATTACAGCGGCTTGTGCCTGTGGTTTCGGAACGGTATAGCCGCGACTGTGTCCTGCGTGATTAACAGCAGAACCACGAATCACACCCCACAGACGATCTCCATCCTGCAAAGCGGCAGAGAGTGGTTTGAGCAAAACGGCTGCGACGCCCTCTCCCGGCACGTAACCATCACCATCGAGCCCAAAGGCACGGCAACGCCCGCCACTCGAAAAAAACTTGCCTTGTGCCAACTGATCCCATTTGGAGGGATGAACGGCAAGGTTTACGCCACCAGCAATCGCCATCTGACAATCGCCAGAGCGAATTGACTCGCATGCTTGATGAACCGCTAGTAACGAAGAAGAACATAAAGAATCAAGTGTAAAACTCGGTCCAGACAGATCAAAAAAATGACTCACGCGGTTAGCGATTGCAGCAAATGAAGAGTTTGGAAAACCCTCACCCGCCTGCACTGCTGGGCCATACAACTGATAATGACCCCACATAGCCCCAACGAAGACACCACAGGATAAGTTTTTACGAAATGGATCGATTGCCGCGTCTTCAAATAAGTGCCAGGCTGTTTCCAGGAACAACCTTTCCTGTGGATCCAGCAGACATGCTTCTTTAGGCGAGAGTTTAAAGAACAGCGGATCGAACCTATCGATCTGATCCAAAAATCCACCCCACCTTTTATCCTTGTTGGTAGTGTTGTTTGAGTCTACAAAAACACTCGAACCAAAATGATCTTTCGGCAATTCGCAAATTAAATCCTGACCAGAAGCAAGTTGCTCCCAAAAAACATTTATATCGTCACTATCAGGAAAGCGACCCGCAAGACCAATAATCGCAATATCTTCCTGTCGCATCATGGGCGTCGGCAATAACTTTGCTGAATCACGCTCTGATCCAATAACATTCATGTCCAGCGTGGACTTCGCCGGCACGTGCGCGCTTTCAGTTGCGGCGCCAGGCAAAGCTGCTGTTGTAAAAGCAGAAGGAACGAGTCCCTTATCTATCAGTTCATCTGCCAAGCCAGAGATGCTGTCGAATTTATAAAAAATTGCATAAGACAGCGTACCAAACGTATCTTCAAGACTCTCGACCAAAGA
>CAIPID010000313.1 GCA_903865015.1 uncultured beta proteobacterium
AAAATACGATTGAGTTACTTAAGACACTCGTCGCTTTTGATACGACAAGCCGCGAGTCAAACCGTGGTTTGATTGAGTTTGTTCGTGATCATCTTTTGTCTTTGGGGATCCAGTCCAGACTTTCATACGATGCGCAAAAGCGTAAAGCAAATTTATTTGCGACATTTGGCGATATGCCTGGTCGTGGCATTGTGCTGTGTGGCCATACGGATGTTGTACCCGTAGATGGCCAGGCTTGGGATACGAATCCTTTTCAGGCGCATATCGCCGATGGGAAAATTTACGGTCGTGGGGCGGTCGATATGAAGGGGTTTATCGCTGCATCACTTGCGATGTTACCTGCCTATATGGCTAGTGATTTAAAGCAACCTCTCCATCTGGCATTCACATACGACGAAGAGATTGGCTGTATTGGTGTGCAGACGCTGATCCGGGATCTGCAGGCTGCAAACATTCACCCCGCCGGCTGCTTTGTCGGTGAGCCGACCCGCATGCAGGTGATGACGGGACACAAAGGCATGCGGGTGACGCGCTGTAACGTGCGTGGACTCGAGGCGCACTCTTCGATGGCACCCGAGGCTGTTAATGCGATTGAGTATGCTGGTCGGTTGATTGAAAAGATTCGTAATATGGCGACACAGCTCAGAGCTGAGGGACCATTTGATTCTGTATTCAAAATCCCTCACACCACGATGCAGACGGGGATGATAAAAGGGGGTGCCGCGCCTAACATTGTGGCTAAGGATTGCGAGTTTGTATTCGATTGCCGTACCTTGCCACAAAGTAATTCCGATGAGCTAATCAATCAGATTCAGGCGCATGCAGAAGTCCTGAAAGAGGAAATGCGAAAAATCCACGCTCAGTCAGACATTACGTTTGAAACACTCGCTAACGCAGCACCTCTCGCGACAGCTGAAGAGGCACCCATTTCGTACCTGGGAGCTGCCTTGGCCCGTAATAATCTGCTTGGTCGTGTTTCTTTTGCCACGGACGCAGGGTGGTTGCATCAGGCGGGTATTCCTTGCGTAGTGGTGGGACCTGGCGATATCGAGGTTGCCCATAAACCGAATGAATTTATTGAAATCAGTCAGATTGAAGAATGCCTTGGCTTTCTGGATCGGTTGCGCGAAAGAATGACTGAGCAGGTATTACTGGCTTAAGAGTTAAGCACGCATTTTATAAGGGCCGGGACCGCCTCAACATGAGCGGTGCCGGTTTTTTTATTCTTGCTCGGCCAGTTGAAGTAGCGCGCGGGCAAAGGCCTCGGGTGGCTGTGCGCCTTGCAGCAAATATTTGTCATTGAATATCAATGATGGGACAGACGTGATCCCCATGCTCGCATATTTAGCCTGTTGTGCTCGGACTGCTTCGGTAAACGTGTCCGAACTCAGAATTTCCTGTGCGCGCACAGGATCAAGGCCTGCGCGTTTGACCGCGTCGATCATGTTGTTTTGATCGTCGAGGTTTACGGCGAGCGTGAAGTAGGTCCCGAGCAACTCTTTCTTCATGCGGTACTGCGCATCTGCGTCATACTCAGCGCCTGCCCAATGTATCAGCCGGTGCGCGTCAAAGGTGTTGTAGACATGCTTGCGGCCCTCTGGATGAAAAGGGAATCCTACTGCTGCCGCACGATCCCGGATATTGGCTTGGTTGATGCGGATTTGTTCCTCAGGCATACCGTACTTTTGTGTGAGGTGTTCGATCACCTCTTGACCGCCTGGCGGCATGTCCGGGTTGAGTTCAAAGGGCTGGAAATGAATTTCCACATCGGCCGCACCGTCTAGTATTTTGATCGCTTGTTCAAGCGAGCCTAACCCTACCGCACACCAGGGGCAGGCGATATCGGATACATAATCGATTTTGATTGTTTTTTTCATGATTAATTTTGTATGAATGTGTAACAAATGAGCTGATTAGCTTGAATAGCATTTATTGTAAGTTCAAACTTGATACGTATATCTTTTTAGGAGTTGCAATGCCTGGTTTTGATACGTTACGCTTTGTGCATGAACTTGAATTGGTTGGTGTACCTAGAACGCAAGCAGAGGGACATGCGAGAGCTTTTGCTGGGGCTTACAACCATGTACAAGACCAAATGGCTACGAAACAGGATTTGGAGCGTACACAAGTCGCCTTGAAGACCGATATAGATAGTTTAAGAGACAATACCAAAGCTGATATAGCTGCGTTAAGTGCTGAAACAAAAGCAGATATTGCTGCTTTACGCGCTGAAACAAAAGCAGATATCGCTAACTTAAGCGCTGAAACAAAAGCAGATATCGCTAACTTAAGCGCTGAAACTAAAGCAGATATAGCTAACTTAAGCGCTGAAACTAAAGCAGATATAGCTAACTTAAGCGCTGAAACTAAAGCAGATATA
>CAIPID010000314.1 GCA_903865015.1 uncultured beta proteobacterium
CTCATCTACAAGATTTTTAGGTGCTCCCAGGGCATCGGCAAGTGGATCAAAACTCGATTGGCTTGCCGCTAATGACTCTGCATATCGAACAAATTCAAAACGTGGGTCGACTGCATCACGCAACACATCGGCTAGGTCATTGAGGTAAAGCGTTGCAATATGTTTAGCACGATCGTTTAAGCCTAACGCACCAAAAGCCCAGGCAAGTGGATCGCCACCCTCCTCGTCCATGTACACATCGAGTGCGTCAAAGCGCGGCCCCTCTGGGAGAAACTGTCGACTTGCAATGCGGTGTGCAAGGGTCGAATCCCGGCCTTGTAAAAACCCAATGACGGGAGTGATCGTGGATAGATAGCGCGCACGCTGAGCATTAAAAGCCTGAATCGTGGGAGTTTGCTTATTTGGTGGCAGTTGATCCACTAGCCTGGACACTTCGGTCAATCCTTCGACAGACAGTAATCGCAATACTAAACCAAGCGCAAGGTCCACCTGCTCTGCAGTAATAGAGCGTGATCTCAGAAATCCAGTCAGGTATGCCGTCGATGGATATGGCGTGTTGAGTTGCGTCATCGGCGGGATGACTGACAAAATACGAAGAGGGAGATTGACAGGCTGCTTGCCGCTTGACATGTGTATGAAATGATTGGATTTGAAAGCAATAGGTATCTTAATTGGAAAACTTTGCTTTAAGATACAAGAGGTTCAAATTAACGGCTTAAACAGAGATTTATATCCATCATGCACCCAAAGCGTCTCATCGTAGCGATCACTGGCGCCTCAGGCACCTTGTATGGCGTACGCATTTTGCAAGCACTGAAAGACTCGGAGATCGAAACGCATCTCGTCATGAGTGATTCCGCTAAGCTCACCATGGCAGCCGAAACCGATTTTCAACCACAACAGGTTGAGTCTCTCGCAAACGTGGTGCACGTTGCAAAAAATGTCGGCGCAACCATTGCCTCAGGCTCGTTTGTCACGATGGGGATGGTCATCGCACCTTGTTCAGTCAACACCATGTCTGAAATCGCATGGGGCATCACAGGCAATCTGATCTCACGCGCCGCCGATGTTGTCCTCAAAGAACGTCGTCGCCTGGTACTGATGGTCCGCGAAACACCCCTGCATGCAGGGCATCTCAAATCCATGCTGCAGGTGACAGAAAATGGCGCGATCGTCATGCCACCCGTACCTGCCCTTTACGCAAAACCTCAATCCATCGACGAAATGGTTGATCATACGGTTGGTCGTGTGCTTGACTTATTCCAGATCGATTCAGATTTGGTGACTCGCTGGAATGGCCTGGGTAAAAGCATATGAATTTATTTGTTTATTACAAGCTGATTCAATCGGAACACCCTACTTTGCAGATCAAGATTCAAGTCATGCAAGCAGAGCTCAGAGCACAATTCCCGGCGTTGCGCACCGACTTGATGAAACGACCTGACATAGACGCCACAGGTCACGAAACATGGATGGAAATCTACAACCTGGCAGATATTGATATCAA
>CAIPID010000315.1 GCA_903865015.1 uncultured beta proteobacterium
CCAGTCTCGTGCCCATTTTTTTCGCCAGGTAAAAGGACGCCCACACTGCAGACAGGTTTTACTGGGCAGGTCGGTTTTTTTACGGCCCCGCATGGGAGAGTCATTTGTCATCAGAACTCGAAAGTTTGTTGATTATTCGGAGGTGGAGATTTGTTTTTAGCAGCCACTTTTGTGGATTTTTTTCTGGAGGCATGTTTTTCTACAATTGCAGCCTTACCTGCCTTTATCTCAGGTTGCGCCCGCAGAGCAAAGAGTTTTTTCTTTGCCACACGGGTTGATTCATCAAGATCAACCCTGGGTTGAAAAATATCCTGATTGCCAGTTAACCCATGCTGCTGCAGTAAAGACTCGGGCATGCGCCAAGGCTCAAATAACCATGTGTCGGGGACCTTTTTGAGTGCTGGCAACCAGCGGCGCACAAATATACCGTTTGGGTCGTGATCACGTGCTTGCTTGATCGGGTTGTAAATGCGCGGGATGTTGATTCCTGTCGTGCCTGACTGCATTTGAATCTGACTCCAGTGGATGCCAGGTTCATAATCCAGAAAATTTCTGGCTAACCAGTGGCCGACCTCTTTCCAGTGCAACCAAAGCGGGTAGGCTGCGGTGGAGACCAGCATGGCACGCATTCTGAAATTAAGCCAACCCGTTTCGCGCAGCATCACTACACAGGCATCCACAAGCGGCCAGCCGGTTTGAGCGTTGGTCAGTGCAAAGAAGTTTTCTTCGCTCCAGTCGTTTTCCCGCAAGCCGTCGTAGCCTGTATGCAAATTGGTGAATTCTAGCTCAGGCTCACTCTCCATCTTTTGAATGAAATGGCAGTGCCAGTACAGGCGACTGACAAAGGCGTTCAGCCCTTTGTCGCGGCGCGTGTCGCCGGGCTGCAGGCAAGCAAGTTGTGAGGCCGTCGCCTGAACGATTTCACGCAAACTGAGGCAGCCATACGTCAAGTAAGGAGAAACTCTTGAGCACGCCGTCGGCGCTGAGAGCGGTGATGATATGCCACCCCGGTACTGGTTGCTGCGTTCGGATAAAAAACTGTCTAACACTGCCAGACCGTTATTGCGTCCTCCTTTTTGTCGCTGAGGCGGATCTAGTAGGTCCATACCTAACTCTGATGGTGAACGAGGTCTTGGTTCTTGCCAGGGCAAATTAATACTTGGAATATGCGTGGGCGTACCAAGGATCGTCATGCTCACATGCCTGTCCCAGTTATCTTTCCAAAGGTTGCGATTTTTTAAACGTCTCATGACACCAAATTGCGCAAACTCCTGCCAGTCAATGTTCTTGGTTTGACACCAGGCCTTGAGGGCTATATCTCTTTGATAGGAAAGCCAGTTGCCGGTTTCTTCATGTGAAAAAATAGCGTCGAAGGGATTGTGCAGATGTATTTTATGAAAGACCTCGACCACTTCGCCTGTTACGACATGCAGAATCGCGTCTCGCTGTTTAAGTGCGAGATAGAGTTCGCGCAGGCTTTCAAGAATGAACTGGTAATGTTGCGCCGATACGTCTGGAGCGGACCAGAGCGATGGCTCGATGATATAGATGCAGAGGACTGGGCCGTGTTTGAGTGCGGAAGTGAGTGCTGCATGATCATGCAGCCTCAGGTCGCGCTTAAACCAGACAATACTGTAAGACATGGGGGTCAATCATTTTTTTATCGGACTGCATATAGTGCCTGATTTTCCGACTGACCACCCGAACGTTATAACACTGACTTAAAAAGACTTAGAAAAACTTGGAGACACTTTGCAGGGTGCGATACACGCCCCAGGCAAGCGGGATACCTACAAACGCCCAGGCAATGATGACGATCGAGGCAGGGGTTCTTTCGTCAACCCCTGTACCCAGGCCGACTTCGCTGGCAACCGCGCGATCATGCGCCAGACGTTTTTCCTCGGCCAGTTCCTCTGGCGTCATAAACCATTTCGCTGCGAGTGGTCGCACGGCAAGGTTACAAATCAAACCAATGACAAGAAATCCAACCAGGATATACATGGTCTGGTTATAGACCTGATCACGCGGGATACCCAGACCGATTTGATATTCGCGCATGTAGTTCACCACGACAGGTCCAATAATCCCCGCAGTCGCCCAAGCCGTCAAGAGACGGCCGTGTATCGCACCGACCATTTGTGTGCCAAACAGGTCAGCCAAGTAGGCAGGTATCGTCGCAAAGCCACCACCATACATACTCAAAATGATGCAAACTGCCGCGACAAACATGAGTTTGCTGCCGGCAGCAGCACTCAGTGGAATACTGGCGTAGAGTAGGCCGCCTAAAACGAAAAAGATCACGTAGGTCATCTTGCGACCTATCTTGTCCGATAGACTCGCCCAGACAAAACGACCGCCGATATTGAAAAGACTAATTAGTGCGGCAAAGCCCGCTGCAATAATGCCGATCGCAGCGAGTTCTTTTGCATCTAGTTCACCAAATTTTTTGGCCACGCCAATCAGACTGCCACCAAACATTTCCTGCAACATCGGGCTTGCCATGCCGATGACGCCTATGCCCGCACTCACGTTCATGCACAGGACCATCCAGATCAGCCAGAATTGAGGAATCCCCCAGACCTTTTTAGCGTGCACGTGATTTTGGGTAATCATGGCATTGTTGACATGCGCGACAGGGAGCGTCCAGCCTTCTGGTTTCCAGCCGCTTGGCGGTATACGGTAGGTTAGGGCGCCCGCCATCATGAATAAAAAGTAAATGACTGCCATGACAACAAAGGTTTGCCACACACCAACCCCAGTTGGAGAAGCAAAGTATTTCATCAGCTCTGCCGCAAGCGGGGAGCCAACCAACGCACCACCGCCAAAACCCATGATGGCCATGCCAGTGGCCATGCCACGTCGGTCTGGAAACCATTTAATCAGTGTCGATACCGGAGAGATATAACCCAGGCCAAGCCCAATGCCGCCAATGACTCCAGAACCGACCCAGAGCATCCAGAGTTGATGCCAATGCACGCCGAGGGCAGAAATTAACAGTCCACCGCACCAACAGATCGCTGAAACAACGCCCGCCTTGCGTGGGCCTGCATGCTCGAGCCAGCTGCCCCAGATCGCAGCCGATGAACCCAGTAAAACGAAGAACAGGGTGTACATCCAGCCAAGACTCGAAATCCGCCAGTCACAGTTCGATGCGAACAACTCTGTCAACAAGCTCATGTCCGCTGGACATGTTTTAGCCCCTGACACGCCAATTGCTTTGGAGAGAGGCAGCCAGAATACCGAGAATCCATATGCCATACCGATGCAAAGGTGGATCGCAAGTGCGGCAGGTGGGACTAACCAGCGATTGAAACCGGGTCCTGCAATCGTTCTCTCTTTATCGAGCCAGCCGCTCGCGTTGGCCGTACTCGTTTGGGGTGTTGACATGCAGGACTCCATATAAACTGCTTAAAAATTATCTGAATAGTGTGCGCAGCGTTGCGGCAGACTCTAACTGCGCCACACGATCGTAGAGGCCATCATCTGCTCCTTTTAGTTCTGGGTTGTGCGCGCGACCCACTGCCAGGCAATCGAGGAATTTCTTTTTTAATCCTGCCGCATCGATTGGATTTTTAGCGTTGCCTAGAGGGAATCTGATCTCACCTGAATCAAAAGTTCGTCCATCCGTTGTTTCGATGACGACGCGATCTGTTAGCGCAAAGGCTGAGTCTAGAGGACAGGCCGTATTGACAACCTCGATAGTGACTTTTGAGTAGAGACCGCTGACATCGGCTCGATTGACGAATGCATCAGTCAGCTGGGAGAGTCCGACTTCGCGGGCAACAATGGCCGAGGCGGCTGCAAACTCAGCGCTGAATTTGGCTTCGAGACCTGTTACGGGATGATGGTTGCGCAACATGGAGGCTTGCGCTGGGCCCATGGTCAGGTGAATACGCTTGATCTGATCGGCTTTGAGATTTTCACGTTCAGCGATTTCGAGTACGCCGTCAATGCTGCGATGACCCGAGTAGCAAACGGGATAACGTTTGATAGAAACACCGCTGTCAAGAATACGAATTTTTTTACCGATTTCTGCAGGACGGGTGCGATCGACTCGACCAGCCATCGAGAGTGCATTTAAGAATCCGGCTGGGTGTTCAAACACATCCGCAGCGGACGTCATGCCGAGCATGGACAGTCGAACGGCCTCTATGCCGTGTGATGCGGCACGTCCTGCGTGAAAGGGTTTTGTCATCGTCCCAAAGTTTGCAACCAGCCCGCTTGACAGGCTTGCTGAGATGGCCAGCGCCTGACGTGTTTGCTCGACTGAAAGTTTATGCAAATAGGCCACTGCGGCGGCTGCGGCCACAGCACCGAATACTCCCGTAGGATGCCAGCCTTTCAAATGGTATTGGTCTGTTTCGCGGCTCACTAATTCTGCCCAGACTTCGTAGCCGACAACATAAGCTCGCAAAGCATCCTGGCCAGAACAATTCAGTACATAGCCCTCAGCCAGAATGGCGGGCGCAATTGCTGTGCTGGGGTGTCCGGAGAGGGCGACATCGTCATAGTCGAGCGCGTGTGCTGCCGTACCATTAATGAACGCTGCTTGTGCGGCAGGATGCATCGTCTGGGTGAAGGGGACTGGCGCCTCGCCCGATCCGGGTTTTTCGCCCAAAAACTTTCGCACGATATTGACCACAGGTTCGTTATGACCCGCCATCATTGTGGCGATCGTATCCATAATTCCGGTTTTAGCGATCTCGCATGCTGCATGTTCATGCTCGCCAAAACAAGGGTTGGCGACATAGGCCGCTAATTCTTGGGTTAAACCTGTCATTTTTTAATGTCTCCGTGCGAATAATTTTTATGTGCCTGCTTATTTGCGTATGGGCAGTATCAGAACGAGCGAGGCATGCCCAGCATGTGCTCACCGATATAAGAGAGCACCAGATTGGTGGAGATCGGTGCGATCTGGAATAACCTTGTTTCACGCCATTTGCGCTCG
>CAIPID010000316.1 GCA_903865015.1 uncultured beta proteobacterium
GGCTTAACCGAAGCGCAGTGGGTGGCCGCCCAGTGTGGTTCACTTCGCTCGATCAGGTTGTTTGGTAACCCTATTGATATATTAAAAGAGATACCAAGACTTGGTGCTGTAATGGCGCTGACGCGCAATGATTATTGCGTGCACGAAAGGCACGGACGATATTTGAACGTGCAGACCGATCATCCTGTGGGTTTAGTGCTTGGTCCGGATATTGATTTGAGGATGTTTTATTCAAACTGGACCCATGCGTGGGCTGTTGAGGAAAATAAACGTAGCAGTATTCAATTTTTTGATCATGCAGGACAGGCGGTACATAAAATTTATTGTACGAGTCAATCCAATACAGCCGAGTATGTAGCAATCATCGGTGAATATGCTGCCGAGCCTGTTTGGCCAATACCTTTTTCGTATCCTGTCGATCAGTCAAGAACCTTTTTGCCGAATTGTCAGAGTGATACCTCTATAGACGAACACGCACTCTTTCGACAGGCGTGGCTCTCTATGACAGACACGCATGATTTTTATCCTCTTATCCGTCGATTTAACTTGACCAGACTCGCAGCACTACGGGCCGCGGGAGATGATCTCGCACAGCGTGTGACGCCTGAGGTCATCGAAGAAATGCTTGATTCTGTCGCGCGTAGTGGATTGCCGATCATGTGTTTCGTCGGTAACAGAGGGATGATCCAGATTCATACTGGAGCTATTAAAAATATTCAGCGAAAAGGACCCTGGCTAAATGTGTTGGATGAAAAATTTAATCTGCATTTAGATACAACGAAAATAGATTCAGTATGGATCGTCAGTAAACCCACCTCAGATGGTTGGGTGACATCAATGGAAGTTTTCGCAGAGAGTGGCGAGTTGATTGTCCAGTTTTTCGGTGCACGAAAGCCAGGTTCTGCTGAACTAACAGTCTGGCGAGAATTAATGCTTGGCTTGTGCGTGGAGACAATCGCTCCATGAGTCGTCTAATGCGGATCATCATTTTTTTAATTGCTTTTGCAGGAGGCCATGTCTTTGCTCAGGTTCAAAATCCAGAGCGTATCGTTGCGCTCGGTGGTGGTGTTACGGAAATTATCTATGCGCTCGGTCAGCAGCATCGTTTGGTAGGTGTCGATCAGTCCAGCCTGTATCCCCCTGAGGCTCAAGCATTGCCCTCTGTCGGGTATTACCGGAGTATCCCCGTCGAAGGCTTATTGCAACTGAAACCTGACTTGGTAATTGCCTCCGAGCAAGCGGGCCCATCGCATAGCTTGAGTCAACTTAAATCGCTGGGTCTGCGTGTGGAGAGTGTTTCTGATGAGCCTGAGTTAGATTCGTTGTATAGACGTATAGCGCAAATCGCTAAGTTGCTGGGGGTGTCTGAGCGAGGACAACTCATACGTGATGAACTTGAACATAAGCTTTCGGATTCTTATCAGTATGCTGCCGAGAAACCTTCGATCATGCTGGTCGTCATGCGTTCAGGCAAGCTCTTAGGCGCGGGTCGGGGAACAGCTGCAGCGAAAATTATCGAGTTGTCATCACTTGATAATGCTTTAAATGATGTACAAGGCTATCAGCCAGTTTCTGCTGAAATCATCAGTGCGAGATTGCCCACAGCATTGATTGTGACAACACTTTCCGTGCAATCTTTGGGGGGGATGGAGGCGGTGCGTGATCATCCCGCCTTACGCTCTGTCCCGGCCGCTATCAATAATCGCATCATCGAACTCGATGACCTATTGGCGCAGAGTTTAGGCCCAAGATTGCCTACCGCTATTCAGACGATTCGTCAGGGTGTCAGGCACAGATGAATGGGGTTTTTATATTTAGATATACCGGTTTATCGATACTCGCGGTGTTGTTACTCATGGCCTCGATCGGTGCGATCATAAATGGTGCTTTTCGCATAGATACTGGTTCGGTATTCGGTTATTTAGGTGGAGTTCCTCACGCCCTGAATGAAATAGAAAAAAACGTTTTATTCAGTATCAGACTACCCAGAGTCCTGCTTGGGATCTTTGCAGGTGCCGCACTCGGTATAGCGGGCGCGGTCATGCAGGCAATATTTCGCAACCCCCTGGCTGAGCCGGGATTGGTCGGTCTGACCGCAGGGGCAAGTCTGGGCGCTGTCGCCGCCATCGTATTGAGTGCAGGTAGCTTTATATTCATTACTGTTTCCGCATTTATCTGCAGCTCTGTGACGACCTACATAACGTATTTGCTTGGTCGCATATCTAATTCTGTGTCAGGTCTGATTCTTGCCGGTATTGCGATGAATGCTGTTGTGTTTAGCATCGTTGGTCTTGTGCTTATCCATGCCAATGATGCGCAACTCCGTGATCTGACATTTTGGAACATGGGTAGTCTTTCAGCTGCGAATTGGAAAATGCTGGGCCTACTTTGCCCTTTGATGACAATAACAATTCTTATATTGATGTGTCGATGGAGAGCCCTAAACGCATTACTGTTAGGTGAACGTGAAGCGCATCACCTCGGTTTTGAAGTAAAGAAAACCCGCAGCCAGTTAATCTTACTCGTTGCACTTACTGTCGGCCCAATCACAGCGGTAACAGGCGGGATTGGTTTTGTTGGTTTGGTCATGCCGCATTTGGTCAGAATGTGGCTGGGTGCTGATCATCGCTGGGTATTGCCTGCGTCTGCTTTGTCCGGGGCGCTCGCGCTCACGCTGGCTGACTGGTTTGCGCGTGTGTTGATCTCTCCCGCAGAGTTACCCATCGGATTACTGACAAGTCTTGTGGGAGGGCCGTTTTTCATCTGGCTGTTGATGAAAGGGCACGCGAGATAATGGGTACTCATTCTAATAAGCGATTTTCAACGATTAACTTGTATGTGAACCGAGGATCCAGATCGGTTGTAAATAATCTTTCCTTTCAAATTGAGATTGGGACATTGGTAGGTGTACTTGGAGCAAACGGTGCGGGTAAATCTACACTTTTGAGCGTGCTGGCAGGCGAGTGCTCGGTCAATAGTGGATCCGTGTGTATAAATGGCGTTTCACTCAGCACCTTAACCGCACTTGAACAAGCTCAACTCAGGGCTGTCTTGCCTCAGCATTCCTCGTTATCCTTTAACCTATCAGTCATAGAAATAGTAACGATGGGCGCTTATTCCTATCCTGAGGCTCAGCCACAACTGCTCAACAGGTGGGTGGTAGAGTCACTCCACGATACGGATCTTTCGCACCTTACCGATGTCAACTACACCGAATTATCAGGTGGACAGCAACAGCGCGTGCATTTAGCTCGCGTGTTGGTTCAATCACGCGCTATTGCGCATTTTCACGGGCATGCGTGGATTTTGTTGGATGAGCCTACTTCGAGTCTTGATCCCAGGCACCAACAGTTGTTGTTCCAAAAAATCCATGCCCTGACGAGAGCTGAAAATTTCGGTGTGATGGTCGTCATGCATGATCTGAATCTCGCCGCGCTTTGGTGTGATCGTTTGATGCTAATGAAAGAGGGCGCTTTGATTTTTGATGATTGTCCTGCCAACACACTGACATCTAACAACCTACTTGAATGTTTTGATAACCCGATGCATGTTTTTCCACATCCGATATACAGTGACAAAGTGTGTGTTGTGGCGCATAAATGAAATCAGGATTTATATACCTAACACATCTCATTTTTCGATATCGGCTATCCCTTGTAATGATATGTGTAATTCTATTGCACGCACTCACCATATTTCATTCTTTAAGCATTTTAAAAAATA
>CAIPID010000317.1 GCA_903865015.1 uncultured beta proteobacterium
CAGCGAAGCCGAAGCCTTCATTGAGGTGGGCGTTAAAAATATTTTGATTACGAACGAAGTGATAGGGGTGCGTAAAGTAGAACGTGTCGCGCGACTCGCAGCGCACGCCCATATGGGAGTATGTGTAGACAACATTGTTGGCGTCCATCAGATTGGTGCCGCAGCACGTCGGCATAATGTAGCTATCGATGTGTATATCGAAATGGACGTCGGGCACGGACGCTGTGGTGTGGCATCGACGGCTGAGGCGATCGAACTGGCACAAGCTATTGCGACTTACTCACCTGCGCTTGTTTTCGCCGGCCTGCAGGCCTATCACGGTATGGCTCAGCACATGCGCAAACCCGAAGAGCGCAAACAAACGATTCAGGCTGCCTGTGCGCGTGTCAAAGAAATGATTGGGGCACTGAATGCTGCCGGCTTTGAAGTCAACGCAGTCACTGGCGGTGGCACGGGCACCTACGAACTCGAAGCCGAGTCAGGTCTTTATACCGAGGTGCAACCAGGCTCTTATGTGCTCATGGATAATGACTACGGTAAAAACACGCCAGATATTGATACCCCGACGCTGAAAAACACACTGCATGTTTTATGCACAGTCATGAGTATTAATCCAACCCATGCCGTGTTGGATGGGGGATTAAAGACCTTTGCTGTCGACTCAGGGCTGCCTCGCATCACGTCGCCAGGCTGGTCAGTCAAATCGTGCTCGGATGAGCATACGGAGATCGTGCCGGAGCCCGGTGCCACGCCACTCAAAGTAGGTGATAAGATCATGCTCGTGCCGGGCCATTGTGATCCGACGGTGAATTTGCATGACTGGATTATTGCCGTGCGAAACAATAAGGTCGAAGAACTCTGGCCGGTATCAGCGCGTGGTGCGTTGTTCTAACCAGGTTGCTGATCATCTGAAACAAGAGTTGAGGCGCCCTCGCCTAACTGTCTCTGCATCATCGCTGTATCACGCCAGGCACCGAACTTGAAACCAAACGCTTTAAAGGTGCCTGCTAGCTCAAATCCAAGTGAGCGGTGTAATGCGACGGATGGAGGACTCGCATCACCGCAAACTGCGAGCATCTGGCGATAGCCTGACGCAGTACAGTGGTCGATCACTGCTTGTAATAAAGCCTTACCGATGCCTTTGCCGTGAACGCCTTCGCGGATATATACGGAATCCTCTACTGTAAACCTATACGCTGGACGCGGACGATACACAGTGGCATAGGCATAACCTAAAACTTCATCCCCCTTTACAGCCACAAGGTAAGGCAAGCCTTTCGCCACGACCGTCGCTCGCCTGGACAGCATTTCTGCAACATCAGGCGGAGTGATTTCAAAGGAAGCCGTTCCCGTCAGGACGTGATGAGAATAGATGCTTTGAATCTGCGGTACGTCTTTTTCTTCACTGGGGCGGATGGTGAATTGTGAGTGATTCATTGGATACGATTCCGATTTGTCATGACTGGTCGAGGATATATTTTTTCGTTTAAGTATAAACGGATGAAAAAATTCTCACTATGTGTGCCAGCAGACAGTACCAGTCCCATACATCCACTACATTGAATTCGTGAGCGCTTTGTGTAGCGTGAGCTGGAATCTTCCAATCACGCATTCTCACTAACCGTTTAATCCGCGAATTTTTTGGAGCTATGAAAATGAAAAACTACAAATATATTTTGGCCACAGCGATAGCTGTATCGGTCGTAACGTTAGCGGGTTGTGTTGCCCCAGGAACACCAAATAATCCTCCAACGGCTATGGATGATGCAAACATGACGACACTCGTCAAAGCTGCGATCATGAACGAAGCCGTATTCAAGGCCAATCAGATTCGGGTTGAGACCGTAGGTGGAGTGGTCACACTGACAGGTGTTGTGCAGACACGCCCCGAGGCTGATCGTGCTGTCGAAATGACAAAGACGATCAAAGGCGTTAAAGATATCAGAGATGGCTTGGAAGTTCGCCCTTAACCAGCGAACACCCAACTATTGATCCATGTCCTGAAGGGTTGAACAAAGTACGATCAACTTTTCAGGAAGCTTTATTTTTCAAGAATACGAACACTATCTAGTGTGTCATCACAGCAATTAATTTCACTCAACTGAGTATGTCACGCTTAAAGTATGTTGCTGACCTGCCTCGATGCAAACCGTATCAGTCAATGCATTTGCGCTTTCGGCACAGACCATTGTGCGCCAGCCTAGCGGACCGAGATCGTCCATTTTTATCGCGGTATCGATGCTCGGATTCCAGACAACCGTACTTTGACTACCCGTTTTAGCTATCCTGATTTTTCGTAACAGTATCGGATCATTTATTAAACAATCAGACGTCGTTTTCAAATAAACACGACCTAATTCACCCGAAAAGCTGATCGCACCTGCCTGGGTCTTGATCGTATTGTTATCAATCAAATCAACATAATCACATTCACTCAAACCATTAATTTCAACTTGAGCAACATCGCTGACGTAAAAATAAGCGTGCAAGGCTTCAGTGAGTTTCAGAACGTCGCTACCTGTATTTGTGGTCGTCAAGTCTATCGACAAAACCTCACCGATTGAAATCCGAACAGATAGGCTTGCATTCACGCATAAAGGATTGACTGCAGATTCCGAATCACGCAGCGTCATACAGATTTCGGTCGCACCTGCGTCACTCGTCAAAACAGACGTAATATCCCAGGCATTAATTCGTGCATACCCATGTGATGGGGCACTCGTATCTGTAGGGTGCGCGCCAAACCAAGGCCAGCATATAGGCACGCCTGCGCGAATCGC
>CAIPID010000318.1 GCA_903865015.1 uncultured beta proteobacterium
CTGACGGTGCTGGTCGCGGTCGTGATCGGCCTGCTCTACACCCTGCCTAACCTCTACGGCGAATCGCCTGCGGTGCAGATCTCCAGCGCCAAAGCAACCCTGAAAATTGATCCTGCTACGCTTGATCGCGTGCAAGGAATATTGAGCCAGGCCAATATCACCAACACCGGTGCCTCGTTTGAACAAAACGGTCCTGTCGGTACAGTACGTGTCCGCTTCGCCAATACAGATGCGCAGATTCAAGCGCGTGATGTGATTGAAAAAG
The DNA here is from genome assembly GCA_903865015.1 of uncultured beta proteobacterium. Taxonomy (GTDB): domain Bacteria; phylum Pseudomonadota; class Gammaproteobacteria; order Burkholderiales; family Burkholderiaceae_B; genus Zwartia. The sequence continues at coordinate 266 of CAIPID010000318.1, forward strand.
CCCTGAATCCAAACGCTGCAGATGCAACATTCACGGTCGCTCTCAACCTATTGCCTGCATCACCCTCATGGTTAAGCGCACTTGGCGCACACCCGATGTATCTGGGTCTGGACTTACGCGGCGGCGTGCACTTCCTGCTGCAAGTCGATATGCAAGGCGCACTGACTGCACGCTATGACTCAATGGTCACCGATCTGCGCGCAGCACTGCGTGATCAGAAAATCGAACAGGCGGGCATTGATCGCAGCGGCATGTCTGTGGTTATATCGTTTACCAGCGAAGCCATGCGTGACCGTGCGGTTGCAGCCCTTCGCACCCGTAATCCCGACCTGCAAATTGCAGAGCGTATGGACGGCGTCAAACTCCAGGTCGTAGGCACCCTCAGTCCCGCGGCGATCACCGCTGTACAGGCGAACGCACTCAAACAAAACATCACGACCCTGCACAACCGGATCAACGAACTCGGCGTAGCCGAACCCGTGATTCAGCAACAGGGTGCGGATCGCATCGTGGTGCAATTGCCTGGCGTGCAGGATGTCGCCAAAGCGAAGGACATCCTGGGGCGCACAGCAACCCTCGAAATCCGTATGGTGGATGACTCACCCGCCGCTTCCAGCGCATTAGCTGCAGGCACGGTTCCTTTCGGGCTCGAGCGTTATCTGGATCGCGATGGTCGCCCTATTTTGGTACGCCGCCAGGTTGTGCTGACAGGTGAAAACCTGCAGGATGCGCAGGCTGGACGAGACAGCCAGTCCCAACAGGCTGCGGTTCACCTGACACTAGACTCGAAAGGCGCACGTATTTTCCGTGATGTCACACGTGACAACATCGGTAAGCGTATGGCGATTCTGCTGTTTGAAAAGGGTCGCGGCGAGGTTGTCACTGCGCCTGTCATCCGAGGCGAAATTCCAGGCGGACAAGTTCAAATCTCCGGCAGCATGAGCGCCGAAGAAGCCGCAGATACAGCCCTGCTGTTACGCGCAGGCTCGTTGGCCGCTCCCATGGAAATTATCGAAGAGCGCACCATAGGGCCAAGCCTGGGTGCGGAGAATATCGCCAAGGGTTTCAATTCGACCCTCTACGGTTTTGTAGCGATCGCGATCTTCATGTTGATTTACTACCACTTGTTCGGCGTATTTTCGACCATTGGTCTGGCACTCAACGTATTACTGTTACTCGCGATCCTGTCGATGCTGCAGGCCACACTCACCTTGCCTGGTATCGCCGCGATTGCGCTGACGCTCGGTATGGCGATTGATGCCAACGTGCTGATCAACGAACGCATCCGCGAAGAACTGCGTAACGGCGAAGCACCCCAGCAAGCGATTGCGCTGGGCTTTGATCGCGCCTGGGGCACCATTCTGGACTCGAACCTGACCACGCTGATTGTGGGTGTGGCCTTGCTGGTATTTGGATCTGGCGCCGTTCGCGGCTTTGCTGTGGTCCATTGTCTGGGCATTCTGACCTCGATGTTCTCATCGGTGGTGGGCGTGCGCGCACTGGCCAACCTCTGGTACGGACGCAAGAAAAAACTCCAGTCGATTTCGATTGGCACGGTCTGGAAACCTAAAGACTGAACTTTCACGCGAGGCGGATCTTACTGATCTGCCCGCTTACTACCGGAACACACACGCATCATGGAATTTTTCCGAATCGGTCGCACCATACCGTTCATGCGCCACGCGCTGGTCTTGAACGTCATCAGCTTCCTGACATTTGTAGCTGCCGTGTTTTTTATCGTCACGCGCGGCTTTCATCTGTCGATTGAATTCACCGGCGGCACGGTGATGGAAGTCAGTTACACCCAATCTGCTCCACTGGATAAAGTTCGCTCCGTTGTCTCGGACCTGGGCTATACAGACTTTCAGGTACAGAATTTCGGTACCTCGCGCGACGTGATGATCAGATTGCCATTGGCGACAGGTCAGAGCTCAGCGGCGCAAAGCGACACGGTCATGAAAGCGCTCAAAGCCAGCGACGGGACTGTCGAACTAAGACGCGTTGAGTTTGTCGGTCCACAGGTCGGTCGTGAGTTAGTTGAAAACGGTTTACTTGCCCTGCTCTTTGTTGTGATCGGAATCGTGGTCTATCTCGCGGTCAGGTTTGAATGGAAATTCGCTGTTGCAGGGGTGCTTGCCAACTTGCACGACGTGGTGATCATTCTGGGCTTCTTTGCTTTTTTTGGCTGGGAATTTTCTTTGTCCGTGCTGGCTGGCGTACTAGCGGTGCTGGGCTACTCGGTCAACGAATCAGTTGTGATCATGGACCGGATCCGCGAAAATTTCCGTAAAGAGCGTAACGCCTCGGTTGTCCAGGTGATCGATGGCGCGATCACTCAAACTATTTCACGCACCATCATTACCCACGGCTCGACCCAGATGATGGTGATGGCCATGCTGATTTTTGGTGGTCCGACTCTGCATTATTTTGCACTGGCCCTGACCATCGGTATCTGGTTCGGTATTTATTCCTCCGTGTTTGTGGCAGCAGCGATTGCCATGTGGCTAGGCGTCAAACGCGAAGACCTGATCAAGCCCGTAAAAAAACCTGACGAAGTCGAAGAAAGCTACGAGCTCTAATCAGAACGTACGATCAAAACGGCTTAAATTAAGTCCCTCAGTTCACTAAAGCTCTGAGGGATTTTTTTATGCCTTCAGCGGGTTAACATACAACATTACACTTTTAAAGCCCACGGGATGAACACCCGCCTCGGCGCCATCATGCAAAAAATCATTCCTATCGTTGTAGGCGATGCGCCTGCCAGCCCCAAAAAAGTATTCATTCGCACCTTTGGCTGCCAGATGAATGAATACGACTCAGACAAAATGCTCGACGTACTAGGCAAAGAACACGGAGCGGTGGTCACACAGACCCCAGAAGACGCCGATGTGATTTTGTTTAATACATGCTCGGTTCGCGAAAAAGCTCAGGAAAAAGTGTTTTCTGACCTTGGACGCATCAAACATCTGAAAAAACTCAATCCAAATCTGGTCATTGGCGTGGGCGGTTGCGTGGCCAGCCAGGAAGGTTCTGCCATTGTCGATCGTGCGCCTTACGTCGATGTGGTGTTTGGCCCGCAAACCTTGCACCGCCTGCCGGAGCTGATCGCGCGGCGACGCTCCGAAGGACGCTCCCAGGTCGACATCAGCTTCCCTGAAATCGAAAAATTTGACGCCCTCCCGCCTTCCCGTGTTGAAGGCGCGACGGCGTTTGTCTCGATCATGGAAGGCTGCAGCAAATATTGCAGTTTCTGCGTGGTCCCCTATACCCGTGGCGAAGAAATCTCACGACCCTTCGAAGACGTCTTAACCGAGGTCGCCGACCTCGCGGATCAAGGCGTAAAAGAAGTCACTCTGCTGGGCCAGAACGTCAATGCTTACCGCGGCAAGATGGCTGACAGCGATGAGATCGCCGACTTCGCCACCCTGCTTGAATACGTGCACGAAATCCCTGGTATCGAGCGCCTGCGCTATACCACCTCCCACCCTAAAGAAATGACCTCGCGTATCGCCGATGCCTACGCACGCCTGCCCAAGTTGGTTGCGCACCTGCACTTGCCCGTGCAGGCAGGCAGCGATCGGGTACTGGCCGCGATGAAACGTGGCTATACGGCTATCGAATTCAAATCTGTCGTACGAAAATTACGGGCGGCACGCCCAGGACTCACACTGTCATCTGATTTCATTGTCGGCTTTCCTGGGGAAACCGAAGAAGACTTCGAAAAGACCATGAAACTCATCGACGAGGTTGGCTTTGATACGGCTTACTCATTTGTCTACTCCCGTCGCCCAGGAACACCTGCGGCCGACCTGACCGATGAAACGCCACAGTCCGTCAAGCTCGCACGCCTGCAACGTCTGCAAGCCCGCATCAACGAACAAGCCCACGAAGTCGCTCGCGGCATGGTGGGTACCACGCAACGTATCCTGGTAGAAGGCACCTCTGCACGCGACGCGAGCGAGTTATACGGTCGTACTGAAAACAACCGCGTCGTGAACTTCCCTGCACATCCTCGCCTGATCGGACAGATGATTGACGTTGTGATCACCGAAGCACGGACCAATACATTCCGGGCACGCGTTGCCATCGAAGACGACGCAACACCCACAGAAAAAGACAACGCATGAATCGCTCACCCGCAAAATCCTCAGCGCGTAATCGTCCTCTCCCAGTCAAACTGAATCTGGATGGCAGCAATCAACAATTGGCCAACCTGTGTGGCCCACTTGATGAAAATCTGAAACAAATCTCTGATGGACTAGATCTTGAAATCGGTCGACAAGGAAACAAACTCACCTTGCGCGGCGCGCACGCCGAAGCCGCCAGCAAAATGATCTTTGCGCTCCATGATTTAGCAGCCCAGCGCCCTTTATCGATTGACGACATCCAGTTGAGTCTGGTGGAGATTGGTGTTGGACGCACGCAGTCACCCGCGGTGCAGACATTCGATCCTTCAGAGTTCCCACCGCTTGATGATGAAAGCGGACATATCGCTCTGCGCACCCGTCGCAGTGACCTGCGTCCGCGCACACCACGTCAGCGCGATTACCTGAACAACATCCTCAAACACGACATCACCTTTGGTGTAGGTCCCGCAGGCACCGGTAAAACCTGGCTAGCGGTGGCGTGCGCGATCGATGCCATGGAGCGCGATACCGTGCAACGCCTGATCCTCACTCGCCCGGCTGTTGAAGCAGGTGAGCGACTCGGATTTCTGCCTGGTGACCTTGCTCAAAAAGTAGATCCCTACCTGCGCCCACTTTACGATGCACTGTATGACCTGATGGGTTTCGAGCGGGTACAACGACTGTTTGAAAAACAGACCATCGAAATCGCGCCACTCGCCTATATGCGGGGCCGCACACTGAATCACGCGTTTGTCATTCTGGACGAAGCACAAAACACGACACCCGAGCAGATGAAGATGTTTTTAACGCGTATTGGTTTTGGTAGTAAGGCTGTGATTACAGGAGACCCGTCTCAAGTCGACTTACCTAAAGGCCACAAAAGTGGATTGGCCCACGCGGTGAATATTCTGGATGAAGTCAAAGGAATCGCCGTGACACGCTTCACCAGCCGTGATGTCGTACGCCACCCTCTCGTTGCACGCATTGTGGATGCCTATGAGCAAGCCGAACAAGACCTGCCCTGAACTCTCCCTCTCGGTTGACTTCGTCGTCCAAGACGCGCGCCTGCCCCGCTGGCGCATCAGGAGATGGGTCATGCGCGCACTACGCGTTGCGCACGCCGATGGTCAGATAAGTTTTGAGAGGATGCAGCTAGGCATCAAGTTCGTTGGTCTCGCCGAAGGTCGCAAACTTAATGCGACCTACCGTCAAAAGGATTACGCCACTAACGTCCTGACGTTTGAATATGGTGTGATGCCCGATGGCACCGCATCGGGCGACATGGTGCTTTGCCTGCCCGTGCTGGTCAAAGAAGCACGCGAACAACACAAAACAGTACTGGCACACGCCGCTCACCTCACCATGCACGGCACGCTCCATGCGCTCGGCTATGACCATATCAAACCACGCGAAGCCAAACACATGGAGGCTCTCGAAACAGGGATGCTGGCCGAACTGGGCATCACAGATCCCTACGTTTTACCGTAGCGTTTACAAACTGAATAATCAAGATTACAAATACAACTTAGCAATTGTGACAATCTCTTTCACGTCTTTCGGGTTATCCTAGTACCACCTAAACTCTGTCCCCGGACAATGTCAGATCCTTATCCTGCCGCAGAAGCCCAAAGCGCTTCGCCCCAAACCCCCCGCACACGCCAATCCTTGCTTGATCGTCTCTTATCGCTGGTTCGGCACGAACCCGAAGACCGCGAAGGCATCATGGCCGTTCTCGATGCCGCACGCACGCGCAACCTGATCGATGCCGACTCTTTCTCCATGCTCAAAGGCGCACTTGCCGTCTCTGAACAAACAGCTATAGATGTGATGGTGCCATGGGCACGCATGGATTTGCTGGACGCGAGCGAGTCAATCGAAACACTGATGCCAGAGATTATCGAGACTGCGCACTCAAGATTTCCCGTATTTGAGGGCTCACGCGAAAATGTGATCGGTATTGTGATCACCAAAGATCTGTTGCGTCACATGATGACGCCCACGATTACGTTGCGCGACCTGATTCGTCCGGCCGTCTTTATTCCAGAAACCAAACGCCTCAATGTATTGTTGCAAGAGTTTCGTAGCAATCGTAATCATATTGCCATCGTGATTGATGAACATGGCGGCATTACAGGGCTGGTCACGCTCGAAGACGTGCTTGAACAAATCGTCGGTGCTATCGAAGACGAGTACGACGTGGACGGCGAAAAAACAATCTTTGCTGACGGTGACAACGCATGGCGTGTTCTCGCTACGACCGAAATCGAACGATTCAACGAAACCATCCACACAACCCTGCCAGAGGGTGACTACGATACGGTAGGTGGGTGGCTTACACACGCGCTTGGTCACATCCCCAGACGTGGCGATACCTGCAGGCACGAGGGCTTACAAGTCGAAGTCATGCGAGCCGACAGCCGTCGCGCATTATGGTTGCGCGTGCAGCTTCGCAATCAGCCCGAGGCAGACGCACCAAGCAAAGCTAAGCAGTGATCATGCGTGCACGACACATCAACTGGAAAAGCTGGCAAACCCCAGTCATCTTGTTCGTAGCGGGTACATTACAGGCCTTATGTTTTGCGCCTGATCCTTTGCCTGGCTGGGCGCTCAGCCCACTGCAACTCATCACTATGGCGGTACTGGTGCGCAGCATCTGGCGCGCAGATGGCAGCAAACAAGCCGCCTTGCGTGCGTGGCTATTCGCGTTCGGGCAGTTCATGCTGGGCCTCTATTGGCTCACCATCAGCATGCATACCTATGGCTATATTCCCCTGCCTTTAGCGATCCTTGCATTAGCCGGGCTTTGTGCCTATTTAGCGATTTTTGCCACGTTCGCAGGCTGGATGACGCAAAAAATCGGCTGTGCAGCATGGTCCGAGGGTGAATCCTCATCACGCGGTCCACTCATGGCGGCCTTGGTATGGGCCGCGCTATGGACGATCAGCGAGTGGCTACGCGCGACCTTGTTTACAGGCTTTCCCTGGCTCAACTCAGGCTATGCTCATGTGGACAGCTGGTTTGCCAGCTGGGCGGCTGTGTTGGGTATCTATGGTGTGACCTTCGTCACGGCATTCTGCGCGGCAGCCATCGCCGGACTGGTCGGCGCCACACACTTTTCACCAAAGCATCAGCCACAGCGCGCTGTGGCTGGATTGATCGCCATCGCGTTCGCCTTATGTGGATGGGGTATCCAAAAGATAAACTGGAGCGAGCCTGAGGGCCCACCTCTAGTTGTTCGTCTCGTACAAGGTAACGTCGATCAGGGATTGAAATTCGACTCCCGACTACTGGCGACCAACATCCAGACACACCTTCGCCTGGCTGCGACCCCTGCCCCGGCAGGCAGTCCAGCCCCGACACTCGTTCTGCTCCCCGAAACTGCGCTCGCCGCATTTCAGCACCAGATAGATCCTGCTGCGTGGCTCGCCTGGAAAGAGCTCGCAACGCGTCAAGCCAGCACCATCCTCATGGGGGCGGCCATACTTGACCGCAGCACCAACAACTACACCAACAGCGTCATCGCCATTGATCGCAATACGGATTTAACGCAGTTAATTCAAGGCACGGACAAACAACGTTACGACAAACACCATCTCGTCCCCTTTGGAGAGTTTATTCCCTTGGGCTTTCACTGGTTTATCGACATCATGCGCATCCCGATGGGCGATTTTTATCGCGGCGAACTGCGACAACCCGCCTTTACTATCAACGATCAACACGTTGCCGCCAACATTTGCTACGAAGATACTTTCGGTGAAGAATTACTCCCCTCGCTCGCCCCACCGGACGGCGCCAATATCCTTGCAAATTTCAGTAACCTGGGTTGGTTTGGTGATTCTTTTGCTTTGAGGCAGCACTGGCAAATATCACGGATTCGTGCGATCGAAACTTCTCGTCCCATGCTGCGCGCGACCAATACAGGAGCAAGCGGTGCGATCGATCACACCGGACAACCCATTGCGACCCTGCCCGCACACCGAACAGCGGTGCTCGATGTCAGCATACAAGGACAAACGGGCCTGACGCTCTATGCGCGGCTCGGCAACTTACCCATACTCTTGATATCGTTTTTAATTTTGTCTGCAGCGTTTTATCGTCGCCTCCAAAACCGCAACATGACATCAACATGACCGGGTTGCGCATTCAATCTATCGAACATATCGATGAGATCGCAGCCGAACACTGGGATGCGCTCGTCGATGCCTCTGGCGGCTCCGTCATGCTCAAGCATGCCTTTTTACGTGCTTTCGAGAGCTCCGAAAGCGTAATCCCAGGTACGGGTTGGCAACCCAGCCATCTGCTGCTGTGGCAAGCAGAGCAACTGGTAGGCGCTATCCCGCTTTATGCCAAAGGCCACTCGTATGGTGAATTTGTCTTTGACTGGGCCTGGGCCGAGGCCTACGAGCGCCATGGCCTGAAATACTACCCAAAATGGTTATGTGCAGTACCTTTCACCCCTGTGCCAGGACCTCGGTTACTGACAACGTATCCCTACCGCGCAGCAGCAGCCACAGCCCTTGTGCAGTGGGCAGAACAAAGCGGTCTATCATCCTTGCACGTGCTCTACACCTCGAATGAGGATATACAGGCGCTCTGTGCCGCCGGTTGCATGCCGCGCACCCACACCCAGTTTCACTGGTTCAATCAGGACTGGCAAAATTTTGAAAGCTTTCTCGCAGACCTGAATCAATCCAAACGTAAAAAAATCCGTGCAGAGCGGCGCAAGGTCAAAGACGCGGGCGTTACAACTAAGGTCATGACGGGCGATGCATTAACAGCCGAACATTGGGAATTTTTTTACCGCTGCTATGCCAATACTTACCATGTGCGTGGCAACAACCCCTATCTCAAACCAGCATTCTTCAGTGAAATCGGCAGACTCCTGGCCGAGCACTGCGTCATGGCACTCGCCTATAGAGGCGCTGAGCCCATCGCAGCCTCTTTGCTATGGCTCGACACCCACAAAGGTCAAAGACGCCTATACGGCCGTTACTGGGGCGCTCTGGAGCATGTGGATTGCCTGCATTTTGAGCTGGCTTATTACACGCCAATCGAGTGGGCGTTAAATAACCAGATTGACGTCATCGAAGGTGGCGCTCAGGGAGAACACAAACTGGCGCGCGGATTTGTACCGATTCAGACACAATCCGCCCACTGGCTCGCGCATCCGGGCTTTGCCGATGCGGTGGACCGGTATCTGGAACAAGAGCGTGCGGGCATCAACGCCTATACAGAAAACCTGCACTCCCCCTTTAAACAAGAAATAGGCGACTAATAAAAGCAGTAGTTTTTCACCTCGACTTGCGCAGATGTTAAAAATTGTGCATAATCTCGCTTCTTCGCTGTCGACACCACTGCGGGCTGTCCCGGGTGCCAAAACTGAAGTTAGTATTTAGTGAGTCATTACTAAAAGCTAGATTCAAATTTGGGGGTATAGCTCAGCTGGGAGAGCGCTTGCATGGCATGCAAGAGGTCAGCGGTTCGATCCCGCTTACCTCCACCAGTCTAAGCGGAGAAATAGTAGTCCAGGTCCCCATCGTCTAGAGGCCTAGGACATCACCC
>CAIPID010000319.1 GCA_903865015.1 uncultured beta proteobacterium
GTCGTCAAGCATGCGTTCAGGCAGCTCGAGACACTTGGTAAACCTGTGGTGGCGGCTATCAATGGTTCGGCGGTTGGAGGTGGTTTTGAGCTTGCACTAGCGTGTCATTATCGTATCTGCATCGATGATCCAAAGACACAGCTCGGTTTACCCGAAGCCTCGCTTGGTTTGTTGCCCGGGCTCGGTGGTGTAGTCAGGATGAATCTTTTGTTAGGCTTGATTGAGAGTCAACCCTATTTACAGACAGGCAAACTTTTCAATCCCACATACGGATTTAAAGCCGGGATGGTTGATCAGTTAGTTGCTGATCCCACTGCGCTGATGCAGGCTGCACGTTCATGGATTCTGTCAGGCCCCGATGCTATTCAACCTTGGGATCGAGATGGTTATCAAGTCCCTGGTGGTCGTCCCGGGGTGCCTGAGCTGGATGCGTGGATCGCAACGGCGATGGATACGCTGCGGACAAAAACTAAAGGTTGCTACCCCGCACCTGAAATCATCTTGTCGAGTTCGATTGAGGGAATGAAAGTCGACTTTGAGCAGGCGGATCTGATCGAGACGCGCGGATTTATTGAACTCGTAACTGGCTCGGTAGCAAAAAATATGATTGGAACCTTCTGGTTCCAGCTCAATAGTTTGAAAGCTGAGGCAGGGCGATCAGCCAGCATTGATTCAGTACGCGTATCTAAATCTGTTTTACGTGATTCGGGGGCGATGCCCGATGAGTTGTTTATCCAGCGTCTCAATGCCGTATATGCTGCGCAGAGGCAGGCTTTGCAAGACGAAGGGCAGGACATTTTCTCGATTGAGACTGGTGCGCTCTCTGCCGGGTTTCCTCCTGGATCAGATTTAGCATGCAACGAATTTTTACAAAGTGCGACTCCGATTCTTTCGAAAAACATTCCGCTGCAGGATGTAAAAGATCGCTTGCTTTTCAGTTTGGCGCTCGAATCGGTACGAATGTTGCAAGAGGGGGTTTTGGATGACGTGCGTGTTGGCAATGTCGATTCAGTCATCAGGATGTGTTTTCCGCGCTGGACGGGCGGTGTATTCCAGTTCCTAAATCAATACGGCTTGTCAAAAGCTGTAGATCGAGCCCTTGAACTGGCAGGTCAGTATGGCGAGTGTTTTGCGCCCCCTGTGTTGCTGGTTAAGAAAGCACAACAAGCAGAGCCGTTTTTTTAATAGGCTGAAAGGTACTGAAACTGATCGTAACTATTTGAGACCGCATACCTACTATTCATAGGCATAGGTCGAGCGTAATGTATGAATCATTCACAACAACAATAGAGAATGATCATGCGTATCCTTCGTAGTGCGGTCTTAAGTTTGGCACTGGTACTGGCTGGTTGTGTGGGATACTCCTATCAGCCAGCGGGATATGGATATTCCGGTTATCCAGCGGGTTATTCTGGATATAGTGCCGGGTATGTAGCGCCGGTTGTTGTCGGTAGTGCGTATGGCCCGCGGCCTGCGCCCTATTACAAGCCTGCACCTTATTTTCGGCCAGCGCCTGTTTACCGGCATGACTATCGCGAGGATCATGGCCGTCAGAATGTCTACCGTGAACGTCATCGCGGTTAAGCTTTAATTTGTACAAACCTGTACAGTGTTGCCACATACACAGGCAGGAGATCTGATGAAAGTCCCCAAACGGCTTGAGCCGCTGGTAGAAGAAGGTCTGGTTGACGAGGTCCTCAGTCAATTGATGAGTGGTAAAGAAGCGACCGTGTACGTTGTACGGTGCGGTACTGAGACACGTTGTGCGAAAGTCTACAAGGACGCTAAACAGCGTAGTTTCAAGCAAGCCGTCTCCTATACCGAGGGCCGCAAGGTTAAAAACAGTCGTCAGGCGCGGGCCATGGAAAAAGGGACGCGTTATGGTCGCCAGATGCAAGAAGAACTTTGGCAAAACGCCGAGGTCGATGCGCTTTTTAAGCTTGCCAATGCTGGTGTGCGTGTGCCGCAGCCTTACATCTGTACCGATGGCGTGTTGCTGATGGAGCTCGTGGCCGATGCCGAGGGGGATGTCGCCCCCCGACTCAATGATGTCGAGCTGACGCACGAACTAGCCATTCAATATCACGCCTTTTTACTTAATCAGGTCGTACGTATGCTGTGTGCCGGTATTGTTCATGGTGATTTGTCCGAATTCAATATCCTGCTGGGTACCCAGGGTCCGGTGATTATCGATTTACCCCAGGCCGTAGATGCTGCTGGTAATAACGAGGCCGCCACCATGCTTTATCGCGATGTACGTAATCTGGCGACCTATTTTGGCCAGTTTGCCCCGGAATTGCTGACCACCGAGTACGGTCGTGAAATCTGGCAGCTGTTCGAGTCGGGGGAGTTGACACCCGAAACCGAGCTGACCGGAATTGTCGAGGCGGATACAACCCCGGTCGATATGGATGACCTGATGGGTGAAATCGAGGCTTCCAGGCGTGAGGAAGAAGAGCGCGTGAGGCGTTTGAGTGAGCGCTGAGTATGTGCTGCCCCGGGGGTGAGAGACGTGCGCTGAGTCCTTGCCGGGAATATTGTCACAAAATGTTTCAAGTCATTGTTTTAATTGGGATTCAACCTAAAATTCAGGCATGGAAACACGTCTGACCTCTCTTGAAGCCCGCTTTGATACCGTTTTGCCTACACTTGCTACGCATACTGACATATCAACACTGGAATTAAAAATCGCCAAAGTCGAGTCCACGCTGGTGAAATGGTTTGCTGGTGTCGGTATTGCTATTATTACTGTGCTATTGAGTGCGATGAGTTTCTTTTTTTCGAGCATTCATGCTGTTCCATCACAACCCCCTCAGCCCATCATCATCCACATCCCGGCCCCAGTCATTGCAACGCACAAAAATTAGTACCCGTACCCGCGCTGGCTATATGTCCGCTCATGGCTATAATCAGTTGAACAGATGACACTTTTCAATTGACCATCACCATGACAGCTCAAAGCAACATCGCTTTTAAAATCACTCCATCCACGGCTTTTCAGCAGCAGGCTGCGCGCGAGGCGATTCTGGCCAATCCGGGATTTGGCAAGCATTTCACCGATCACATGGTCTCGATTGACTGGACTATCGAGCAAGGCTGGCATGACGCCCATGTCAAACCCTATGGTCCGTTGCTGCTTGATCCCGCTGCTTCGGTCTTGCATTACGCTCAGGAGATTTTTGAGGGTCTCAAAGCTTATCGTCATCCCGATGGTTCGATCTGGACCTTTCGTCCTCAGGCCAACGCCGAGCGTATGCAGCGTTCCGCAACCCGTTTAGCATTGCCTGAGTTACCAACGGATATGTTTGTCGAGTCCATCCGTCAATTAGTCAGCATAGATGCTAACTGGGTGCCCTCTGGTAGCGAGATGAGTCTCTATCTGCGTCCTTTTATGATCGCTAACGAGAGTTTTCTCGGTGTGCGTTCTGCGCAGAAAGCCGCCTACTACGTGATCGCGAGTCCCGCAGGCGCCTATTTTGCAAACGGCGTGGCTCCGGTTTCCATCTGGGTGTCGACCGACTTTACGCGTGCGGCCTCTGGTGGCACAGGTGCTGCCAAATGCGGCGGTAACTATGCGGCGTCTTTGTTGCCGCAACAAGAAGCCTATGCAAACGGTTGCCCTCAGGTGTTGTTCCTGGATCCGCTCGAGGGAAAGTATCTCGAAGAACTTGGTGGCATGAACGTATTCCTGGTCATGAAAGACGGCACGCTTGTGACGCCTGAGTTAACCGGCAGCATTCTCGAAGGTGTGACCCGCGCCAGCATTATTCAGTTGGCGCGCGATCGCGGCCACAAGGTCGAGGAGCGCAAAGTCACGCTCGATGAGTGGAAAAATGGCATGGCAACCGGTGAGGTTGCCGAGGCGTTTGCTTGTGGAACAGCCGCAGTCGTGACACCGATTGCAGCGATTAAAGGTCGTGATTTTATCGCCGGTGACGAGTCCGCTCCCGCCGGTAAGCTCACCATGTCTTTGCGCCAGCAGTTGACGGATATCCAGCATGGCCGTGCGCCTGACCCACATGGCTGGATGGTCCGACTTGCCTGATTTGCGATCAGTACGAGCAATCGTACTGGGTGCACTGGTGCTGATGTGGCCGGCTTTCTGGAACGGCTACCCAATCCTCTATAGCGATACCAATGCATTCATGGTGCAGGGTATTCTGCATTTTTTTATCTGGGATAAACCGTTTGTGTACGGACCCTGGATGTCGCTGTTTCACTGGCAATACAGTCTCTGGCCTGTCCTCTTTGCACAAGCGCTGATGGTCTCAAGCGTACTCTGGCTTACCGCACAGTGCGCGCAAACCTCAATATTCCCGGACGCTAAGACAGGTGCTGATCTCCAGGCTATTCATCCTGTGAGCGAGCTGCGTTTTTTCCTCATATGCGTTGTCCTGTCACTGATGACTGCAGCATCCTGGGTGACGTCTCTGTTGATGCCGGATATCTTTGCTCCCATCACAGTACTGTGCATTTATATCCTTGCGGTACGACCTGACTTGGACCTTGGTAGCCGTCTCTGGGTACTGCTGGTCGGAACATTTGCAATCGCATCGCACCTTTCTCATCTGGTGATTGCAACAGGAGTGTTGTCGGTTGTGCTTCTGTTCGGATTCAAACGATTCAAGATCGCCGTGCTGCCATTACTGCTCGCGCTCGCTGTGTTAGTCGGCACCAACCTGTTCGGATTTCAAAAGTTTGCAATATCTCCCTTTGGCTCGGTCTTTTTACTGGCCAGGTTAGCCGCAGACGGGCATGTAAAACCCGTGCTGGATGAGTCCTGCGCAAAGCAAAAGATTTACATGTGCGATTGGAAAGATCGCTTGAATGTTGATAGTGATGAACTGATGTGGGATAGCCAGGGGCCTGTATGGAGCCATCCCGGAGGCCCTATTGGCCTGGCGCCTGAGGCGTCTGTTTTAGTCGCTGCGGCAACGAAAGCGAATCCTTTAGGGATCTTGCAGTCGTTGGTGAACAATACCTGGCGCGAATTATGGATGGTTGGTTTAGGCGATACCTTGCATCCTGATCATCTCGACTTGTCCGTGGGTGAGCGCTTGCGACTTTATTTTCCTACCAGCGAACTGCTCAGGTATCAACAGTCCCGTCAACTACGCGATGTACTTGCACCCTCAGCTCAGGTATTCAATATGCTGGGCTGGGTCAGTGCTTTTACAGGGTTAATCGCCTGCTTATATTTACTCTGGCGCAGCTGGGTATATCGTCAGCGTGCGAGCGCGATGCTGATTGCGATGATGTTTGTGGGGCTACTTGCTAATGCATTTGCGACAGGGGCATTGTCCAAACCGCATTATCGCTACCAGACCAGAATTGCATGGTTACTAGTTTTTGTGCCTCTGATTCTGCCAATACGAATCAGAGGCAATAAGGTTCCTGGTCAGCGACCTGCTTACTCTGGCTGAATTTTGCTGTCTTTAATGACCTTTGCCCACTTTGTGACCTCACCATTAGCAAAAGCCTGCAAAGCCTCGGGTGTGCTGCCTCCGAGTTCGATACCTTGCTTTAATAGCTTGTCCTTCAATTCCTGATCCTGTAATACCAGGTTAATTTCACGATTGAGTTGGGCAATGATGGCGGGTGGCGTGCCAGCAGGGGCAAAAAAACCATAACTTGCGACCGACTCAAATCCTGGGTAGCCGGACTCAGCCACAGTGGGCAGATCTGGAAATAGCGCCGAGCGTTTGGACGTCGTAATCGCCAGTGCTTTGACTTTCTTTTCCCGCAACATGGGAATGTAAGGCGGTAATGTATCGAGGGCCATCGTGACACGTCCAGCAATCAGGTCCGGCAAGAGCAATGAGGTCCCTTTGTACGGAATATGCAGGATGTCGACCCCTGCTGCGACTTTAAACATTTCGCAGGTCAGATGAATGAGTCCCCCCGTGCCTGACGAGCCACAGGTTAGTTTGCCGGGCTCAGCTTTGGCGAGAGCGACCAGTTCTTGCAGATTGTTTGCAGGAACTTCCATGCCTGTGACGACGATGTTGGGCAAGGTACCCGCAGCCGAGACCGCCACTAAGTCTTTTTGAAAGTTATAGCCTGGATCTTTGTAATAGGTGACTGCGATTGAGTGTGAACCAATCGATCCCATCAACAATGTGTAGCCATCAGGAGCCGCTTTGGCTACGGTCGCAGCACCAATGTTGGCGCCTGCACCTGGCTTATTCTCGATCACGATTGGCTGATTTAATTTCTGACTAAGTTTTTCTGTAATGCCTCGTGTCAGCATATCGGTCGCGCCACCGGCTGGAAAGGGTACAACGACCTTAATCGCTTTGCTGGGGTAGGCGTCTTGTGCCATAGCGCTATGGGTCGCACCCATCAGGCTAAAAGTAGCAAGCGCGATACGCGCGCTGAGTCGAGACAGATTTTTTAGGGCTAGCGTCACAATCATTCCTTAACAAACAATGCGTAAGTGCAGCTTAAAACCAAGCAAGTTCCATGCCTGAAAGGTGTCTGTCTGCAGTCTTTATGGTTCGATTTTGATGTTGTTATCTTTTGTCACTTTGGTCCATAAGGCAGTTTCAGTTTTGACAAAATCTTTGAATTCCTGCATCGAAAATGTTGAGGCTTCAGCGCCTTGCAGCAACAGTTTTTCTTTTACATCGGGTGCCGCCACGGCGCGCATAACATCCTGATGCAAGGTCTCCATCATCTCTTTCGGTGTGCCTTTAGGTACAGCAAAACCAAACCAGTTTGTCACGACAAAGTCTGCCAGACCGACCTCTGTCACAGCAGGTACGTCGGGTAGCACAGGCGAGCGTTTTGCTGTGGTGACCAGTAGTGGTTTGACTTTGCCGCTTTTAATTTGTCCGATCGCCGTGGGCGAGGCTGCGACAATTAGATCGACGTTACCAGAGAGCAATGCAACGCTCGCCTCGCTCATCCCCTTGTACGGGATGTGTGTGATGTCTATTTTTGCATTGGAGCGGAATCTTTCCGTCACGATATGGTTCACACTGCCCACACCTGCGGAGCCGTAGTTCAACTTACCCGGCTGAGCAATCGCGGCACTTGAGAGTTCCTGATAGGTGGAAAATTTTGCATCCGCGCCCACCACAACAACGAAAGGTGTTTGCGCGACCATCACGACAGGGACCAAATCCTGATTGATATCCCAGGGCAAAACAGGGAATAAACCCGGCAGCATCGCGTAGGTTGCGTCAATTAGACCAACCGTCAGGCCATCTGGGGCCGCGTGCGCGACAAAATCAAAAGCAATCCTGCCGCCAGCCCCTGTTTTATTTTCAACAATGACCGTCTTGCCTGTTTGCTCAGTGATCTTTTGCGCGACGAGTCGGGTGTAGGTGTCGCTTGCACCGCCAACAGCAAAGGGCACGATGATGCGCATGGGTTTAACTGGCGATTGTGCGTGGGCAGTCACGCTGAATGCGATGGCGACCAGGCTGCATAGGAGATAGTTGAGTCCACGCATCATGCCACCTGCTCATCAGAGGCGAGCGGCCAATCCGACACAGTGAATGTGTCGGGCACGATCACGTGGAAAAACCCACGCACATCACGCAAGGAGCGGGTGATGTGCCCCTTGCCCTCGAAATCTTCAGTAAATAATATGTCGCCGGGGCGGATGATAAAACGTTTGCCCTGACTCGTCTCGAGTTCAAGAATGCCGGAGGTGATGAAGATCAACTGTCTGCGCGGCGCGTTGTGATAGTCCTGAACATGTCCCTCGGGGGTCTCACGAAAGAACATGGTCTGGGCATCGAACACTTCGGACGCCGGGCGTCCGTCACCTTTGAGCGGGACCAGGCGGATTTCGACAGCGGAGTCTCCTGAGGGGAGAGTAAAAATTCTATGGATTTTCAAGATGTGTCTCGGTTTTGTTTTAAATGGCCGGGTCTTATGTGTGACCCGTGCGGTAATCCGTGTGGTGAACATTACACCTTTTGCTGATATTAGAGTAATAGGTGCCCGGTTGTCATCACAGGTTAAACTTTGCCCACAATCACAATGAAAGCTGGAACCCCCTCATGGAAGCTTTACTTGTATCGACAGGCGTTGTCGCACTGGCCGAAATTGGCGATAAGACCCAGCTGCTGGCATTTATCCTGGCTGCGCGATTTAAAAAGCCTTTCCCAATCATCATGGGGATTTTGCTGGCGACCATCGTTAATCATGGTTTGGCGGGTGCGCTAGGTGCCTGGATTACGTCGGCAGTCACACCGGAGATCCTTCGCTGGGTCCTTGGTGCATCATTTATCGGTATGGCCGTCTGGACCATGATCCCCGATAAGATCGAGGACGAAGAAACCCAGGTCGCTAAAAAATTCGGTGTCTTTGGTGCCACGCTCATCACTTTTTTCCTAGCAGAAATGGGCGATAAGACGCAGATCGCAACCGTTGCTATGGCTGCGCACTATGCCAACCCATTGCTCGTAGTCATCGGTACGACGCTTGGCATGCTGATTGCGGACGTACCGGCAGTGTTTGCCGGCGACAAGCTTGCCAACAAGATCCCAATGAAACTTGTTCATTCGATTGCTGCAGCGATTTTTGCTGCCATGGGTGTCGCCACGCTGCTGGGGGTAGGTAAGGGTCTTGGGTTTTAATTTTTACGTAACTAAGCTTGGACGTACAGCTCAGATCGCTATGATCAGCCTGATGCTGATTGCTTGCGCGACGAAACCTAAAAAAGATGTCCAGATTAATCTGCCCAATGAGCCGTGGTGGGAAGCCGCTGTCTCCAGTAGTGATCTAACCACTCGAAACCTTGCTCAGGTCAGACAAGGGGTGTTGCGTGTTTCAGGCAAGTCCTTCATGCTCGGGACTACGGTTGATACAGAAATCAACGCCTACGCCGCCATGGAAAACGACCAAACTTTGATTGTGATGACAACCGGGTTTCTTGGGGAGTTTTCAAGCGACCAGGATGTGCTGGCAAGCGTGATGGGACACGAGCTCGCACACCATCAGCTTGGACATACGAAACCAGGATACCTCGAAAATCGAAATGCAGCGGTTCAGGCCATGAGTACAACCGTCGGCATGATTTCCAGTTTTTTTATACCTTTTAGTGGTTTGATTACAGGCAATATGGTTAAAGCTGCTGGCTTGTCTTACAGCAGGGATGATGAACGAGAAGCGGATTTACTCGGCATGCAATGGGCTATGCTCGCCGGATATTCACCTTGTGGCAGTTATCGCTTTGCGCAACGATTGCAGGCCCTCAATAAAGGAGCCACGCTAGCTTGGTTTTCCACACATCCCGGCTTGTCAGAGCGCATGGAAAATGCACAGCGCATCAGTTTTAAAACGAGCGGAAGTGGCTGCGGTTGATCGAGGGCTGCAATCTCAGTCTAGAATAAAGAAAAATAATGATGTCGGGACTGCTGCCCAAATAAATGTCGTGATTACGTGGCAAGGAGACATTCAATGCGTCATTTCATGTTGTTGACAGTGTTTGCCAGTGCAATGTTCAGCCATAGTGCCTATGCCTTTGGTGATTTCCCGCTTGCCTCCTGTAAAAGTAATAACGGAACGGTTACCGAAAAATCGGGTGTCAATACCGAGCACGCTCTGATTAAAGGCATGATTACAAAAGCCGATATACAGGAATATTGTGATCGTGATCCCGGTGGCAGTACTGTTGCCTATGGTGGCAAGCTAACAGTTACACAGTGTGTTAACTCAATGTATCAACGTTTGGCAAAAGACGAAATGTATGCGGTCGCTAACTGCAAGACTGGTCATCTTAAATTTAGATACGGCACGAGTCCTGAGAAGTCCGTCAAATTTCCGCTCCATCGCGATGCGGATAAATCCTGTGCTTCGGGTATGCCCCCAATAATCCAGCAATTTCAGCTGCTTTGTCCAACCGCTGCTGCGAAGTGGAAAGTCCAGTGACATAATTGAACTAAGTAGTTTGTTGTGCTGGCAAACGCATTGAAATTGCCGCAGCCATCAGTAACAACACGCCCGCCATTCCGAATGCGACCCAGTGCGTTCCAAACGCCTCGTAACCCCAGCCGCCCAGCCAGGAACTGATCATGGCACCGATCTGATGGCTGACATAGGCCCAGCCATAGAGGATACCTACAAGTTTGACACCGTAGACGTCCGCGAGGATGGCGGACGACATCGCAATACTGCCTGCCCAGACGATGCCGCCAATCGCCGCAGCGATATAAAGCTCGTAATGCGTCCCCACAATAAGCAAAGCAAAAAATCCCAGTCCGCGGATCAGATAAATAGTGGCGAGGATATATTTACGTGGAATTTTGTCAGCGAGTCGTCCGAGTACTAGTGTGCTAAAAATCGCTACAAAGCCAATCAGACCGATGCCATAGGAACTGGTCATGGCATCAAAGCCATGGTCCATGAGCATTGGCATGCCATGCGTACCCAGCAGATTCATGCTGAAACCGCAGGTAAATAAGCCCAGACAGATCTGAATAAAGGGTCGTGTACGAATGGCTTTGGCAAACGTCATGTCAGCGTGCCTGGCGGGTACGTGTGCTCTGGATACTGTGTCATTGGCCTGATTTGTTGGCTGCGCTAGACGGTCCGCGCCCTCTGGAGCTTGTTCGCGCATCACAAATATTGCGATGGGTAGGGTGATCACCGCAAACACAATGGCAAACCAGAGTAGCGTGGACTGCCAGCCAATATGCTTGATTGCAAGCGTCAGGACAGGCGTCATGACTGCAATGCCTGCCATCGAACCTGTGGACAGAAAGAATAAGGCCATCCCGCGTTGACGTGTGAACCAGCGACTGATGACCGGCGTCACGGCGACAGGGCTTGTGAACGCCAGTCCGGCCGACATGAATACTCCAAATGCAAGAAAGAACGAGAGAGGGTTCCGGGCGTAGATTGTCCAGATGACGGAAAGTACGACAATCGCGGTGCCGATCAGTAGAACTAGTTTTGTACCGTATCGTGCCACCAGAAAGCCTGCCAGCGGCATGGCCAGACCATAACAAAGCATACCGATCGCGACGATCCCTGCCAGCAAACTACGGCTAAAACCAAGGTCCTCGGCCATTGGTAAGAAAAAGGGTCCGATTCCCATCCTCATTCCAACCGTCAGGAGGGTGAGTAACGCCGAAGCTGCAACAATATTCCAGCCAAAATACCAGCCGCCTGCCTGGACCGTAGCCGCAACGCGAGCGGTTGTCTTTCTTGGTGCCTGAGTCAAAACAATGTCTCCGTGCTCTTTTAGTTTTTATGAAATATTTTTTATGAAATAATTTTTATAGCTCTGTTTTACATGGCTTGCGGAGATTGAAAACCCTTGGCCCGATAAGTCAGCACGAGCGTATCACGCCAGCAATCGGTCATGTCTGGCGCTTCAGGCTGGATAGGCGTTGTTTCGTGGATGACTCTTTCATCATTGAGCAAAATTGTGGTGTAAGACTCTTGCATGATAAAACGCACGCCACTTGAGTCATTGACATTGAATACCCGCGTCTCACCACCCTTGACATTGTGACGGTTCAGCATCATGACCACCACAAAATCTACGCCATCCCGGTGTGCCCCCTCTGGGGTTGGACGACCAATGCCACCATTTGTATTAATACGGAATTGATGTGCCTCGATAAACCAGCGTCGTGCTGAGAGCACCTGGGCAAAGGTTTGGCCAAGGATGGCAATCAGATTTAAAAAATAAGAGTTTGTCGCGACAGCAGGGTCGATCGCCTCAAACATCCTGTCGTAGCCACCATGCAGCGCATTAAATACAGTTGGTTGCCAGTGCGCGCGATGTGGCGTCTGTGTTAGCGTATGTTGATCCAGATCCTGGATAAAGCAGCTGTGGCGGCGCTGGCGATAGGCGCCACCATCTTTTAGGTGCGTATCACGGCGCAAATCTCCCCAATAAGCATGCAA
>CAIPID010000320.1 GCA_903865015.1 uncultured beta proteobacterium
TATATTTATCGTGCGATGCCTTGGAACGCACCGCGCAGTTTGACTCCCGAGGAAACGTACTCCGTAATGGCCTATATGCTCAGCATGGCTGAAATCGTAGCTGATGACTTTACATTGAGCGATCAGAATATGTCTGAGGTTCAACAACGCATGCCAAATCGAAATGGCATGACGACAGAGCATGGCATGTGGAATGCGAATGGTAAGCCGGATGTTTCTGCGAAAGCATGTATGAAAGATTGCGTTACTGAAATAAAAATAACGTCGGAGTTGCCTGATTATGCTCGTAATGCACATGGCAACTTAGCAGAGCAAAATAGAATTTTTGGCCCGTATCGTGGTGTTAATTCAACAATGCCGTCTCTTAAAAGCATGCCTGATCCCAAGACGTTAGTTGCCGCTGACGCAAAGGATGCTGTGCATGCGCCCGTCACGATTAATGCATTAGATGTTTTTAAAAAGAATAATTGCAATGCATGCCACGCTGCCACGAGTAAGTTGGTAGGTCCATCTATCGCTGAGATATCAGCTAAGTACAAAGATCAGCCCGACATTCTTTCAAAGTTAGTGATGAAAGTGCAAAAGGGTGGTTCAGGTGCGTGGGGCTCAATCCCTATGCCGCCTCATCCACAGATACCCGAAAGTGATATCAGGATCATTGTTCAATGGATGTTGAAAGGTTCCTGATTTTTTTATCAAAATATTATTGAGTTTTTAAAGGAGTCACTATGAACTTGCAAAGAAGAAATACGCTGAAATTTACGGCATTGATTGGATTGATGGTTAGCTCCGGTTTAATCACCAATGTCGAGGCAGCAGAATGGAATAAGGCTGCATTTGAAGCAAAATCACTTGATGATGTGATCAAAGCCATGAATGGCAGCAAGCCTGTTGCTTCAGACGCTGTAACCATCAAGGCGCCTGATATTGCAGAAAACGGTGCGGTTGTACCAGTTGGAATTTCAACGACGCTTAAAGCAACCAATATGGCAATTTTGGTTGAAAAAAATCCAAGTGCTTTAGCGGCAGTTTTTGATATACCCACAGGTACCGATGCGTTTGTCACAACGCGTGTCAAGATGGGTCAAACATCAAATGTTTATGCGCTTGTAAAAGCCGATGGAAAATGGTTTAGTGCCGTCAAAGAAATTAAAGTCACCCTTGGTGGTTGCGGCGGTTAATTTAAATTTTTAAATCAGAATACGTTTAAACGAAGGGGAAAGACATGGCAGATCCAATGCGCATCCGCGCCGCTGAAAAAGACGGTGAGATAGATGTGAAAATTTTAATGAAACATGACATGGAGTCAGGCCTGAGAAAGGATGCCGCGGGTGCGTTGGTACCTGCCTGGCACATTACTACTTTGGTTGCAACAGTAAAAGATAAAACTGTTTTTTCAGCGCAGTTTGGTCCGGCAATCTCAAAAGATCCATTTTTGAATTTCAAATTTAAAGGTGCGGCTAAGGGTGACGAAGTTGTAGTGACCTGGATTGATAATAAAGGTGATAAACGCACGGATAAAGGCAAGATTTCCTGAATTACAAATAGGAATAATTTTGACCGGAGAATAAACAATGAAAAAAATCATCATCACCACTGCAATGACAGCCTTGCTGTTTTCAAGTCCGATGCTATCTGTTGCACAAACAGCATCAGATGAAATCGCTAAATATCGTGAAATGATTGCCGACGGTAATCCGTCAGAACTTTACGAAATGGCAGGCGAGGAGTTGTGGATTAAACCCGCTGGACCAAAATCCGCGTCGCTTGAAAAGTGTGATTTAGGTCTTGGCTCTGGTGTGGTTGATGGTGCCTCCGCTCAATTACCTCGTTATTTTAAAGACACTGATCGTGTTCAGGACCTAGAGTCCAGACTCATGACTTGCATGGAAACTTTGCAAGGTATTTCATCAGCGAGTGTGATTAATGAGTCTTTTGGTAAAGGCGTCAGAAAAGATATAGAAGCAATCGTTGCTTATGTAGTGACGCATTCAAAAGATATGAAAATAAATGTTCCAGCCAAGCACCCCAAAGAAAAAGAGATGGTTGCGTTAGGAGAAAAAATATTTAATTTTCAGGGGGGGCCAATGGACTTCTCATGTGCCTCATGTCACTCTGCAGATAATAAGCGTATTCGACTGCAGGATCTTCCTAACCTGACGACACAAAAGGGTGCCGCTGAAGGATGGGGGTCATGGCCAGCATACCGAGTCTCAAGCGGTGAATTTTGGACCATGCAACGCAGACTCAATGATTGTTTACGTCAACAACGGATGCCATTTCCGATCTATGGATCAGATGTGACGATTGCGGTTTCCATATTCATGGCTGCAAAGGCCAATGGTGGCACGGTGCAAACGCCTGGATTGAAGAGATAATGAACGCGTCGATGGAGATCAAAATGAAAAAATTGACAATACTCAGTGGGTGTCTGCTCCTGATTGCAAGCATGTGCACGCATGTCACGCATTCGCAACCTGTCGATACTCAATTACAGGCCACTATGAAGGCTGGTTTTAGAGCTGAAGGTATCGCCAAGCTTGATCGTATAGAACAA
>CAIPID010000321.1 GCA_903865015.1 uncultured beta proteobacterium
CACCGTAATCAGCGGGGAACACGACCGGGAATTTTTTGGTTTCGCCGGTTTTCATGCCGCGGATTGCGGTTTCAAACTCAGGCAACATGCGCCCCTGACCCAAAACAAATGGGAAATCGTCGGCTTTGCCGCCTTCGAAAGGCACATCATCGATCGTGCCCAGGAAATCCAGTGTGACGCGATCATCATCGGTCGCGGCACGGCCATCGCGGGCCTCGTGCTGGGCGCGCTGCTTGCGCAGAACGTCAATGGTGCGCTGAACTTCGGCTTCGCCGACTTCAGTCACTGCACGCTTGATTTTCAAGGTCGACAGATCGGGGACAGTAATAGTTGGATACACCTCAAAGGTCGCAGCAAAAGCGAGGGTGCTTTCTGGCACGCCTTCGGTTTTTGGCTCGAGCTTAGGAGCGCCAGCAACACGCAGACCTGAGGCCTGAATTGCTTGCTCAAAAGCCTGACCAACTTTGCTATTGATCGCATCGTAGCGAATGCCAGGCGCGTGTGAGCGCTCAAGCATCGACATAGGGACTTTGCCTGGGCGGAAACCCGCTACTTTGGCTGTGCGTGCGACACGCTTGAGTTCGGCCTGAACGGCCTGTTCGACGTCTGCCATTGAGACAGAAAGTTCAACACGGCGCTCGAGGCCGGAGAGTGTTTCAACAACAGGTTGCATGTAAAAATCTACCAAACAGGATGTACAGCGCAGCAAACTGCCCACGCCGAATTAATGGATCGGGTTGGTGCGAAGGGCGGGACTCGAACCCGCACACCTTTTACAGCGTCAGGACCTAAACCTGGTGCGTCTACCAATTTCGCCACCTTCGCAGTAGGCAAGCATTGTAGCGCACCCTTGAAGTGGTTTCCGACCCCCTAGGCGTTTCTACTGGTTAAAATAGCAAAATGAACCCGCGCCTCGATACCCTGCAGCCCTATCCTTTCGAAAAATTACGTGCGTTGCTTGCCCAGGCAGCAACGCCGCCAAAGGATTTGCGGCCAATCAACCTCTCCATCGGCGAGCCCAAGCACGCTGCCCCCGAATGTGTCAAAAACGCCATAATCGGCTCGCTGGCCGGCCTTTCGGTCTATCCACCGACCAAGGGCGACCCATTATTGCGTCAGGCCATCAGCAAATGGATTGGCCGCCGTTATGGCATTCCCGAGCCAGATCCCGAGACACAGGTTCTTCCTGCACTGGGTTCTCGCGAGGCATTATTTGCTTTCGCACAAGTAGTACTGGACCCCTCTAAAGACGGCATCGTGGTCTGCCCCAACCCTTTCTATCAGATTTACGAGGGTGCAGCCCTGCTTGGGGGGGCGACCCCCTATTACGTGAATTCAGATCCAGCACAGAATTTTCGCTGCAACTGGTCGACAGTGCCAACAGAAATCTGGGCACGCACCCAGTTACTTTTCGTTTGCTCACCTGGCAATCCGGCAGGCAATGTCATGGGGCTCGATGACTGGAAACAATTGTTTGAGCTCTCGGATCGCTACGGATTCGTGATTGCGTCTGACGAATGCTATTCAGAAATTTATCTCGACGAAAACAATCCACCCCTCGGCGGTATGCAGGCCGCATACCAGCTGGGACGTCGGGACTTTAAAAACTTAATCAGCTTTTCCAGTCTGTCCAAACGCTCCAATGTGCCTGGTATGCGCTCCGGCTTTGTCGCGGGTGATGCAACGCTCATGGCAAAGTTCCTGCTGTATCGTACCTACCACGGCAGTGCCTTGTCACCGGTCGTATCTGCCGCAAGTATTGCTGCGTGGAATGACGAAATACACGTGATCGATAATCGCAGTCAGTACCGCGCAAAGTTTGATGCCGTGCTGCCAATTCTGGAACCTGTTCTCGACGTCAAGCGACCCGATGCTTCGTTCTATCTCTGGGCCGGCACCAAAGGCTCAGATGCTGATTTTGCGCGTGAACTGCTAGGACAAACCGCAGTGACAGTCCTGCCTGGCAGCTTTGTCGGACGCACAGTACATGGTGTAAATCCCGGACTAAACCGCATCCGCATCGCACTGGTCGCTCCGCTTGCCGATTGTGTGGAGGCCGCCCATCGTATCGCTGATTTTGTGCGTGCTTCACAAAAATAAACGTACAACATCACCTCAATTACTTCGAACACTTAATTTCAAACATTTAAATACATACGGACAAAATTATGACAATTGATCTGCAAAACACTATTGAACTCGGCTGGGAAAATCGCACGGCACTGACCCCAGGTATGGCCGATAAAACTGTATTCGACGCAGTCGAACACACGATCTACGCACTTGAGACAGGCAAGCTGCGCGTCGCTGAAAAAATCAATGGCAGCTGGACCGTGCATCAGTGGATTAAAAAAGCAGTTCTTTTATCCTTCCGTCTGACAAACAACGAGATCATGGGTCAATCCCCACTGCAGTTTTACGACAAAGTGCCACTTAAATTTGCCGGCATGACCGATGCCGAGTTTCAAGCAGGCGGCTATCGTGCAGTACCTGGTGCGATCGCGCGTCGTGGTTGCTTTGTAGATAAAAACGTTGTCCTGATGCCCTCTTTCGTCAATATTGGCGCCTATGTTGGTGAAGGCACCATGGTTGATACCTGGGCCACTGTGGGTTCGTGCGCGCAGATTGGTAAAAACGTTCACCTGTCTGGTGGTGTTGGTATCGGTGGCGTACTTGAGCCGCTCCAGGCCAATCCCACCATCATCGAGGATAACTGCTTTATCGGTGCACGTTCCGAGGTTGTCGAAGGCGTCATCGTCGAAGAAAACTCCGTATTAGCCATGGGCGTTTTCTTATCACAAAGCACACGTATCTATGATCGTGAAACAAAAGAAATTCATTATGGCCGCGTACCTTCGGGCTCAGTCGTTGTGCCTGGCTCACTGCCCTCTGCTGACGGCAGCCATAGCCTGAATTGCGCCATCATCGTTAAACGTGTCGATGCGCAGACTCGCGCCAAGACCAGCATTAACGATTTGCTGCGTGCCTAAGCAAGACGCCTATAGCGTGCACTTTATGCAATTCAAACAGGTAACCCGAGTATTAAATTGATCACTGACCACACCCACGCTTCAAGAGATGCCTTACTCACCGTACGCGATCTGATTCGCTATGCGGTGTCTCACTTTAATCAGGCCAAATTATTTTTTGGTCACGGCTCTGATAATGCGTGGGATGAGGCTGTTTATCTGGTCCTGTTTGCTTTGCATTTGCCGCCTGACCAACTCGAACCATTCATGGATGCACGCATCCTGCCTGGTGAACGTGAGCGGGCGCTCGATCTGATTGACCGGCGCTGCGATTTGCGTGTGCCTGCAGCCTACCTGACCCACGAATCCTGGCTGCAAGGCTATCGTTTTCACGTCGACGAGCGGGTCATTGTGCCGCGTTCGCCGATGGCTGAGCTATTAATGTCGCAACTCAGTCCCTGGGTCATGGACCCCTATGAGGTCACAAGTGTTCTTGATTTGTGTACAGGATCAGGTTGCCTGGCCATCATCGCAGCACATCAGTTCCCTGATGCGTTAGTGGACGCGACAGATATCTCCAAAGAAGCGTTAGAGGTCGCTACGATCAATGTGCGTGAGCATCAGCTGACCGAACGCCTGAATCTGCACCATGGAAGTCTGTATGACCCATTACCGATTGGGTCTCGGTATGACGTCATTATCAGCAACCCACCCTACGTGAACAGCGCATCCATGCAGGCGTTACCTCGTGAATACCAGCACGAGCCTAGTCTTGCTCTGGCTGGTGGTGATGACGGCATGGACTTGGTCCGAACAATCATTGAGCAAGCCCCTGCTCATCTCACCGAGCAAGGTGTGCTGCTGATCGAGATCGGACACGAAAGGCATTTCTTTGAGCAGGCATTTCCCGAATTTGACCCAGTCTGGCTCGATACAGCAGAGTGCTCGGATCAGATTCTGCTACTCACGCGTGAGCAACTCCCCTCGTGATACGCGCGCAAGGATTAACAGTCCGGCGTGGCACCAAGGTGTTGCTGGACACAACGGAGTTTGTCGTTCACCCTGGTGAGCGCGTCGGTTTTGTTGGTAAAAACGGTGCCGGTAAATCCACGCTGTTCGCACTCATTCAACATGAAATTGAAGCCGATGCCGGCTCACTCGACATCCCGACGGGTTGGCGCGTTGCCAGCGTCGAGCAGGAAATTGCGTCCAGCAGCATCGCCGCACGTGAGTTCGTCATTGACGGTGATGTCAGACTGCGACAGTTGCAAGCACAACGGCTCGAAGCAGAAAACGATCCGCAGGCGGATGGCGCACGCATTGCAGAACTCGAGGCCGAGCTCATCGAAGCCGACGCCTGGACTGCCGCCTCGCGCGCGGAGCAACTACTCGCTGGTCTGGGGTTTACCCCTGCACAATGGATGCAACCGGTTGACAGCTTTTCTGGTGGCTGGCGGATGCGCCTTGCCCTCGCACGTGCGTTGATGGCACCGTCTGAGCTACTCCTGCTTGACGAGCCCACCAACCACCTGGATCTGGATGCCATGCTATGGCTTGAGCGCTGGCTTGCCGCCTACGCAGGCACTGTACTGCTGATCTCGCACGATACCGAGTTCCTTGACGCGGTGGCACAAACCATCCTGCACTTTGATCAGGGCAAACTGAATCGCTACAAAGGTGGCTATCAGGATTTTGTGATCCAGCGCGCAGAACGCCTGCGCCAGGGCAAAATCGCCTACGAACGCCAGACACGCGAAACAGCACGCCTGCAAGGCTTTATTGATCGATTCAAAGCGAAAGCCTCAAAAGCCAAACAAGCACAAAGCCGCGTGAAAGCCCTGGCAAGGATGGAGCAACTCGCACCGATCCATGCAGAGTCTGGAATTGATATCCGCATCCCCTCTCCCGAAGAAATGCCCGACCCATTGCTCGTACTAGACGACATGCAGGCTGGTTACACCGCGAGCAGCGGCGAAGTTGTCACGATCCTGCGCAACGTCAAGCTGATGGTGCGCGGCGGAGATCGAATCGGCATTCTAGGGGTAAACGGTGCAGGTAAGAGTACTTTGGTCAAAACACTCGCAGGTGAGCTTGAGGTTCAGGCCGGCAGTCGTCGCGCCTCGCGTGGCCTTGAGGTGGGTTATTTTGCCCAGCATCAACTCGACATGCTTGATCTTGAGAGCAGCCCCCTGCAACACCTTGCCCGACTGGCACCCGACACCAGGGAACAAGAACTACGCAACTACTTAGGCGGCTTTGGATTTGGTGGCGATCGCGTCACGGACACTGTCGCCCCCATGTCCGGAGGCGAAAAAGCCCGCCTGGCTTTATCGCTGATCGTCTGGCAAAAACCCAACCTGTTACTACTGGATGAGCCGAGCAACCATCTTGATGTTGAAACACGCGAGGCCTTAACGCGCGCCCTGGCCGAATTCGGCGGCAGCATGCTGCTGGTCTCGCACGACCGGCACTTGCTACGAACCACCGTCGATAACTTCTGGATTGTGGCCGATGGCTGCGTGCAGACATTTGACGGCGATCTGGAGGATTATCGTGACTGGCTAACCCAGCATCAGGCCAATGCCAGGCGCGAAGATGCCGCAGCCCGTCAGGCACTCAGAAACGATGCCGGAGCAACCGCTGAGGCAGATGGCAACACCATCGATCGTAAACAGCAAAAACGCGAAGAAGCCGAACAGCGGCAACGACTCGCCATCCTTCGTAAACCGATCGACTCAAAACTCGCAAAAGTAGAAAAAGAGCTTGAACAAGTACAAACAAAAATCGCAACGCTCGATATTCTGATTGCAGATCCTGATCTTTATTCAGATACTCGCAGGCAGGAGCGAGTAGCCAGCCTGTCTGAGCACGGTGAGCTGACTAAACGTGCGAGTCAGCTTGAGGATCAATGGCTCTCATTACAAACAGAACTCGAAGCCCTCATACCTTCTTAGTCAGGTCTAGCTGACTAAGTTTTATACTGATTTCCGCTAAAATTACACCAAACTTACTCCTGCAGGCTCAAACTGTCGCCTGCCTCGGAGACTCTTCCCTTTTGAATTCGAGAATCAAGTGAAAATTAACTGGATTAAGTCACTCTACGTGCAAGTCCTGATTGCCGTGACCCTTGGCATACTGCTTGGACATTTTTATCCGGGCGCAGGTGAATCCATGAAGCCGCTCGGTGATGGATTTATCAAACTGATCAAGATGATCATTGCACCGATTATTTTCTGTACGGTGGTCTCCGGGATCGCTGGTATGGAGAATATGAAAACTGTCGGCAAAACAGGTGGCTACGCCCTTTTTTATTTTGAGGTTGTGAGCACCATATCCCTGATCCTTGGCTTGATCATTGTCAACTGGATCAAGCCCGGTGCAGGTATGAATATCGATGCCAGCACGATCGATACAAATAGCATCAAAGCCTACACGGATCCCAGCAAGATGCAGGGTACGGTTGATTTTCTGATGAATATCATCCCCAATACCATCGTCGATGCGTTTGCGAAAGGGGAGATTCTTCAAGTTCTGTTGATTGCAATTATTTTTGGCTTTGCCCTGCACAAGCTCGGCAAACGCGGCCGTCTGGTGTTTGATCTGATCGACAAAATTTCGCATGTGTTTTTTGGCATTGTCAGCATGATCATGAAGCTCGCGCCCATTGGTGCGTTTGGTGCGATGGCCTTCACGATTGGCAAGTACGGCTTGGGTTCATTGTTTTCCCTAGGCAAACTAATGGGTACTTTTTATCTGACTTGCCTGATTTTTGTATTTGTCGTGCTCGGTGCGATCTCCTTTTTCCATGGTTTCAGTATCTGGAAATTCGTCAAATACATTAAAGAAGAATTGCTGATTGTGCTGGGCACTTCTTCTTCTGAATCAGTGTTGCCACGCATGCTGGCCAAAATGGAAAACCTCGGCGTAAAAAAATCTGTTGTAGGACTGGTCATTCCTGCCGGCTATTCATTCAATCTAGATGGCACCTCCATTTACCTGACAATGGCTGCAGTGTTCGTTGCGCAAGCGACCAACACGCAATTGGACCTTACGCACCAGCTAACTCTCCTTGCCGTGCTGCTACTGACCTCTAAAGGTGCTGCGGGCGTCACAGGCAGCGGGTTTATTGTGCTGGCTGCAACGCTCGGCGCAGTTGGTCACGTCCCGGTAGCAGGTTTAGCGCTGATTCTGGGGATTGACCGTTTCATGTCCGAAGCTCGGGCGCTGACAAATCTCGTGGGTAATGGTGTTGCAACGATCGTGGTCGGCAAATGGTGTGGTGAGGTCAATGATGCAAAATTACAAGCTCACCTCAATAACGAAACCTACGAAGACGCCAATGAACCAGAAATAGAGCTTGTCGAAGAAGAAGAAGGCGGAGAACTTGTTCCAGAGGCGATTAAGCGGTAATTCGATTGCCCGGATAGATTAAATACTAGGCG
Organism: uncultured beta proteobacterium; assembly: GCA_903865015.1. Classification (GTDB taxonomy): domain Bacteria; phylum Pseudomonadota; class Gammaproteobacteria; order Burkholderiales; family Burkholderiaceae_B; genus Zwartia. The sequence continues at coordinate 7,412 of CAIPID010000321.1, forward strand.
ACTCAGATATGAGTCGCCTTTTTTTTGTGCGCCCAGCATGGGCGCACTCTTGCGGGTGCAAGTCCCGCCGTAAGTTGATCACAGCGAACGAAGCGAAGCGCAACTGCGTGAGGGCGACCGAGTGTGGGAAGGAAGCGTGGAGCG
>CAIPID010000322.1 GCA_903865015.1 uncultured beta proteobacterium
AATTCCTTGCATGAAGTTTTCCTTCGAGCGCATGCGCATAAAGACTAATCGGATAGCACAAAACAAAATAGAGTAAGGCGACACAGCTATAAACAAGGAAAGGTTTAAAGGTGGCATTGGTGATCATGGTGCCAGCCTTAGTCAATTCGATAAAACCAATCAGTGAGGCGAGTGCCGTACCTTTTACAACTTGAACGAGAAAACCTACCGTGGGGGGGATCGCGATTTTGACTGCTTGGGGCAAAATCACGAACTGCATTTGTTCGCGAAAATTAAGTGCGAGACTTTGTGCGGCCTCCCATTGACCTTTTGGAATAGCGTTGACGCAGCCTCGCCATATCTCAACTAAAAAGGCACTCGTATATAGTGTCAGCGCCAGACTCGCCGCGACCCATGGAGAGAGCTCCACACCAAATAAAGCCAAACCAAAATAAGCAAGGAATAGCTGCATCAGTAGCGGTGTCCCCTGAAACAACTGGACATAGCATGAGACAAAAGTTTCAGCGCCGCGTAACTTTGACATGCGCAAGACAAGCAAACCCAGCCCCACCAAACCACCACCCACGAACGCGACAATCGACAGCGCGATAGTCCAACGCATCGCAAGCAATAAGTTACGAAAGATATCCCAAAGTGTGAAATCAACCACGGCGGGCTCCAAAAAAATAACGAGGGCCTGCCCAGTTCAGCAAAGCGCGCACACTGATAGAGAGAAAAAGGTAAATCACCGTTGCAACGATGTACGCTTCAAAGGCACGGAAATTGCGACTTTGAATCAAGTTTGCAACAAAGCTTAGTTCTGGCGTTGAGATCTGTCCGCATACAGCGGACCCGAGCATGACGATAATGATCTGACTCACTAACGCAGGCCATACTTTTTTAAGCGCAGGCGGCAAGATAATGCGAGTGAAAATCTGAAAACGGTTAAGTGCCAGGCTCAAACCCGCCTCAATCTGGCCCTTGGGGGTCGCTTGAATGCCTGCGCGGATAATTTCCGTAGCGTAGGCTCCGAGATTAATCACCATCGCGATAACGGAAGAAGTCTCAGGACTGAGCTTGATCCCCAGGATGGGCAAACCGAAAAAGACAAAAAACAACTGCACAATGAAAGGTGTGTTGCGAATGAATTCCACATACATGCCTGCGATCCATTTCAACCAGAGCGGACCACTCAGTCTTGCCCAGGCAAACGTCACGCCCACCACTACACCGATCACAGCAGAAATAGCTGTAAGTCCAAGTGTCCATAGCACGCCCGAGACCAGCATGGGCCACTGGGAGAGTACGGATAAAAAATCTAACTCGATACGCACAGTCAGTTTCCTGTTTCAATACTGTCCAGCACCTACATGCCGGACAGTGAGCAAACGCAACATTACTTAGGCAAATCGCCCGAAGGACGCTTGAGCCATTTTTCACTCATCTTATTGATATCACCCGAGGCGATACCGGCTGCAATGATTTCGTTAACATTTGTGCGCAGTGCATCCTCACCCTTGGCGACGCCGATAAAATTCGGGCTGTCTTTGAGCAACAGTTTGAATTCAGTACCCATCTGAGGGGTGCGTTGCATCATGTTTTCTGCAACAGAAACGCCGGTAGCAATCAAATTAACTTGACCTGAGGTGTAAGCCGAGACCGTTGCGTTGTTGTCTTCAAAGCGTTTGAGATCTGCTTTTTCAGGGGCGATTTTAGTGAGCTCCTGATCTTCGATGGCGCCACGCGTCACACTGATCGACTTACCTGCCAGATCGTCAAAGCTCTTGATCGATATTGTCTTAGGACCGAATACACCTTGGAAAAATGGTGAATACGCTGAAGTGAAATCAATCACAGCCATGCGCTCAGGATTTTTACCCAGCGTCGAGATGACGAGGTCTGCACGCTTAGTTTGTAAATAAGGAATGCGGTTAGCACTCGTCACGACAACCAGCTCAACCTTGACACCCATCTTTTGACCGATGTAATTGGCCATATCAACATCTAGACCCTGTGGTTTCAGATCAGGACCAACAAAACCATAAGGCGGAAAGTCGGTAGGGATCGCAATTTTGATCTCTTTCGCTTTCATCACGTTATCCAAGGCACTTTGAGCCTGAACACTGCCAGCAATACTCAAGCCTAAGGCGGCTGCGCCACAGGCAATTACAAATGCGCGTTTAGCGCGTTTAAACATACTTGCATTAGACATTGTGAGCTCCATCTCATAAGAACTTGGTTTTTTTGTATGCAAAATCGTATACAAATTTAAATAAAATAACGATCAAGGTAAACCCTAGATCGATAATAAAAATGGACTTTGATCAACTAAATCAAAGCCCTACGTAAAAATTAATATGTTTTATAAGGCAAGAATTTGCCAGACAGCACGACGTTGACGCGATCACCTTTTGGATCTGGCTCACGCTTGATATCCATTGAGAAATCAATTGCGCTCATAATGCCGTCGCCAAATTCCTCATGAATCAATTCTTTGATCGTTGTGCCGTAGACGCTAACTATTTCGTACCAGCGATATATCAGTGGATCGGTAGGCACTGATGAGCGCAAAGACCCTTTGTACGGTACCACTTGCAAAAGCTTGACCGCCTCTGGAGGCAAAGCAAAGGTTTTACCGATCAGGGTAGCCTGCTCTTTTGTGAGCGTCATTTGACCTAAACAGGCAGCGGTCACCCACTCTTTGGAGAGCTTAAGTTTTTTGGCGACGTCGGCCCACTTGATGCCCTTTTGAATCTTGGCCGAATAAATCAGATCTGTCACGTCTTCGCGTGTCATGGGTTTGGCGATTGCCTTGGATATTGCCATGTCTATCTCCTGAGAAAAATTAAGCGGCAGCAAAGGTCTTGGACCGATGTACCAAAAAGTCAATTAAATGATTACGTAATTCATAAAACTTTGGGTCGTGATGCATCGTGGCGCGCGTACGATCACGCGGCAACGGGTTGGATACGATTTCAGCGAGTACAGCACGCGGGCCATTGCTCATGAGAAATATTTTGTCTGAAAGCAAAATCGCTTCGTCGACGTCATGCGTAATCATGAATACCGTTTGCTGAGTCTGGCGCACGATCGTCACCAGCTCATCCTGAATATTGCCACGGGTGAGTGCGTCAAGCGCGCCAAACGGCTCATCCAGTAATAACATCTTAGGTTGAATAGCAAACGCACGTGCAATACCCACACGTTGTTTCATACCTCCTGATAATTGCGAAGGCTTTTTGCTCTCAGAGCCTTGCAAGTGCACCATATCAATAAACTGCTGCACATGCGCATCGACTTGTGACTTACTCCAGTCGGGCCATTTTGATCTGACAGCAAAAGCGATATTGCCATGTACTGTCATCCAGGGCATCAAAGCGTGTGACTGAAACACAACTCCGCGATCAAGGCTTGGGCCGTTAATCTCACGCCCATCGACAAATGAGTGACCTGCGGTTGGTTCTTCAAGTCCTGCGAGTACATTCAAAATCGTTGTCTTGCCACAACCAGAGTGACCGATGATGCAAACAAAATCACCACGATCTATTTCAAAATTCACATCATCAAAAACAACTAGCTCTCCTGCTCCTCCTGCGGCTGGAAATGCTTTGCGTAGGCCCTGCACTTTCAGGAATCCTTCTGTCATGATCAGTCCTTGTAGGTGACGGCGCGTTGCAGACGTGCGAAACACATGTCAAGCAACATTCCGATCACACCGATCAAAAACACTGCCACCAAAATATTAGAGATGGAAAGGTTATTCCATTCGTTCCAGACAAAATAACCAATCCCCGTGCCGCCAACCAGCATCTCCGCCGCCACGATCACCAGCCAGGCGATACCGATCGAAATACGCATCCCCGTCATGATGGTCGGCGCCGCAGCAGGCAAAATCACCAGCAACGCTTTACGCAAGGGTTTGACCTCGAGCGTGCGTGACACATCAATCCATTCTTTACGCACGGCTGCCACACCAAAAGCTGTATTGATCAGCATTGGCCAGATCGAGCAAATAAAAATGACAAAGATTGCAGAGACGTTCGAGTCTTTCAACGTAAACAAAGCAAGAGGCATCCAAGCCAAAGGGGAAATGGGTTTGAGGACCTGGATGAATGGATCGAGCGCATTGAATATCAGCCTGGACATGCCGATTACAAAACCCAACGGGATTGCAACTAGCGCAGCAAGTCCAAAACCTAGTGCGACCCGAGATACCGACCAGGCAAGCTGTATCCCAATTCCCTTGTCGTTCGCCCCGCGCTCATAAAAAGGATTGGAGAGCTGTTCGACTAGTTTCTTACCCACTTCGACCGGAGTAGGAAAGCTGGATTTCTGCCCCGTCGCGGCGGCAGCCCCCACCAGTTTTGCATACTCGTCGTCTACAACTTGTGCGCCGCCGGTTGAAGGCATGGAAGCAATCTGCCAAACCACCAGGAACACGCCAAGGATCAGGATAGAAAGCAAAAGTGAACGGATTTTTTCACGACCCAGCATATACGTTAAGTCCTTTTAATCGGAAAGCTGTCCAGATACTCTTTGGGTTTGGCAGGGTCAAATGTTTTACCCATAATCACAAACGTTTTCGTGGACGTCGCAGGCGCTTTAAAGCCGGCCTGCTCCATCGCGCGTCGTGCATCCGTTGCAAGGAAAACTTCGCGTGCGATTTTTTGATAATCGACATCGCCCTTAACCTGTCCCCAGCGTTGCATTTGCGTCATGATCCAGACTGCAAATGACTCCCAGGGGAATGGATCAAAGCTCACGCGATCCGGTACTTTTTTCACAGCACCCAAGCCATCTGCAAACGTGCCTGTCAATACTTGTTCGACAACGGTAAGTGGCTGATTCAAATAATTGGGTGTGGCAATGGCCGCTGCAATTTCTTTACGGTTTTCTGCTTTTTGCGCATAGGCTGTTGCCTCGACAATCGAGCGCAACAACGCTGCATATGTATTAGGATTTGTAGTCATGAACTCTTTACTTGCGGCAAAAGTACAGCAAGGGTGACCATCCCAAATATCTTTTGACAAAATGTGCAGAAAGCCTACGCCATCAAACACCGCACGCTGATTCATAGGATCAGGTCCGAGGAAGCCATCGATATTGTCCGCACGCAAATTAGCCACCATCTCTGGGGGAGGCACGACTCTGATCTGAACGTCACGATCAGGGTCCAGGCCTGCTTCTGCCAGGTAGTAACGCAACAGATAGTTGTGCATGGAGTAATCAAACGGCACAGCAAATTTAAAGCCTTTCCAGTCTTTTGGGTTGCGCTTGTCTTTATGTTTGATCGCGAGCGTGATCGCCTGGCCGTTAATGTTTTCGATTGCAGGCACAGTAAAAGGCGTTGCAGTCGCACCAACACCCATCGAGATCGCGATGGGCATCGGCGAGAGCATATGTGCTGCGTCATATTCTTTATTCAGCGTCTTATCGCGAATAACAGCCCATCCCGCTGTTTTTACAACTTCGACATCTAGTCCCTGCTTTTTATAAAAGCCCATTGGGTCGGCCATGATGATGGGAGTCGCGCAAGTAATCGGTATGAAACCAACTTTCACATTGGTTTTTTCGAGTTTGCCGCTACTTTGTGCAAACGCTTCCTGCGCAGCGGCCATCGGAAAAATAGAAGAAATCGCGGCCAAGGCTGTAGGTGTTCCAACAGCCTGCAAAAAACGACGGCGCATGCTGTCTTCGGGGAATATCGCACGCATGACAGCTTGCTCGACCACACGAGCATTCATGGCATCAGAACTTGTCTCCAGCTTGCGTGAGCGGCTCGCCTCATGCTCCGCCGCAGAGGCATGCTGACCGCATTCACAACGCAGGCGGATGGAGGAATTAAATGGATCTGAAAACAATGACATGATGGATACCCTCTATATGTGGACCGACATGTGGAGGGATACGCAAATAGCATGCCAAGTTATAAGGAGGGCTTATAAAGCGTTGAAAAATACAAACTGTATACCGCGCTGTAGACATTAAACAGAAGTGCAGCCGACCCGACGCACCAAATCAGTGCCTTTGCATCCAAGTAAAAATAGTGCGAAGCACTACTTCGAAGCAATAATCCCAACTTTGGGCATGGCTGCACAGATGCGCACGGTCAGAAAAGTTCAAGTAATACAGGCTGATGGTCAGATGCCTGGGTGATCTGATTCACAGTCAACCCTCTCACCCGATGTTTAAGTGATTCACTGACAAAAAAGAAATCACAACCGACAGGTTCAGGGCCATAGGTTCGGTCAAACAAGCGGAATGTCGCCGGGTACGGTGCCTCCGGGTGCAAAACATTCCAGCTATTGAGCAAATCAAATCCTGAACCTTGCTCAAGCATGGCTGCGTGTTCAGGCGAGTCCTGTTCAAAATTAAAATCACCGCACAAAACCGTATCAAGCGTATGTGCTTTAGCTTGATAGGGTGTGCCAGCCATCACCTGAGGCGGAAAAGCAGCAAGCGCGCTGCACTGACGATGCCAGTCACGTAAGGCAGTTGCCTGCGCGCGACGCGCCGCATCACTATAAAACTCAAGATGACTCGTCATCACCCTGACAGGTCCCCAGGGAGCCGCTACAGTCAGCACCAGGCATGCGCGAGGCATACTCATTACGCGAGCAGTCTCCGGGGACTGCGGAGCTGGATTTGGATAAGGCAATGCGACATGCTGCACTTGGTGCACGGGCAGGCGCGTGGCGATAAGATTACCGAATTGCTGACGATAGGTGCCACAAGGTGAGAGCTCGTCCACAGCTGCACAAAAAAACACCTGAAACCCAGGGAGTAATTTTGCCAGTGCCGCGGGCTGATCAGGCGCAGTCGCTCCTGTCAACTCTTCGTAATTGATGGCAACCTCTTGCATGCAAATCACATCAAAGTCAGCCATCTCGCGCGCGACATGCACAACGCGCGCAATATCGACAACCTCATCCAGACCTTTAAACCACTGGGTGTTATAGGTAATGATTTTCATTTGATCCCTGCACGCATAAAGGACTGCACAAACTGTTTTTGAAATATCAGAAAGCCAATCAGGAGTGGCGCAGACGTCAACAAAGTCGCTGCGGTAATGATCGACCAGTCAATACCCTGATCTGTCGAAGAAAACACTTGCAAGCCAACGGTTAGCGGTCTGGAACCCACGGAATTACTGACCACCAATGGCCATAGAAAATTATTCCAGTGATAGCTGACCGAGACTAAAGCAAAGGCCAGGTATACGGGCTTGGCGAGTGGAATATAGACATGGCGCAAAATCTGCATCTGCGACGCCCCTTCCATCACCGCAGCCTCGACCAACTCGGCAGGGATGGTTTTAAACGTCTGACGCAATAGAAAAATGGCGAAAGCCGAGGCAAAATATGGCAAACCAATCCCGAATAAGGTATCGACTAATCCAAGCTGAGTAAGGGTCTGGTAATTACGCACAATCAGGATCTCAGGCATCACCATCAGCTGAATCAGCACAAGAGAAAATAAAACGTTTTTACCAAAAAACGCGTAGCGTGCAAAAGCATAAGCGGCCAGCGTGCATACGATGAGTTGCATACAGAGGATGCCAGCCACCAGAATAATCGTATTTAAAAAATAACTGGCAAAAGGTGCCGCGTCCCATGCGGAAACGAAATTCGCAAAAGTAACCGGTGCACTCCATACCAGCTTGGTCGCAAACTCTGCAGGATGAAATGCAGCCCACATGGCATACAGCAGTGGCGTAATCCACATGAGCGCCAGCACCCAGGCCCCAACGACGGACAGGCGGCGTGAAATACTCATCGGTAATGTGTCCTGCGATCGAGTATGAAAAACTGCAATAACCCTACGACGGCAAGGATCACCAGCAGCACAACCGTCAAAACGGATGCGTAACCCTGATCCCAGAATTTAAAACCCACCTCATAGAGGTAAAACAGAATGAGTGAGGACGCATTATCCGGACCGCCTTTCGTCATCACGATGATGTGATCAACCATCCTGAAAGCATTGATCAAGGCATTGACCAAGACAAAAATGGTTGTCGGCATCAAAAGCGGCCACTGGACACGGCGAAAGAAATACCACGCGCTCGCGCCTTCGATCTGTGCAGCCTCTTTGTAGCTTGGGCTCAACGCTTGCAGTGCCGCCAGATAAAAGATCATGAAAAATCCGGCTTCTTTCCATATCGCGACAATGATGACCGACCCCAGAACAAGGTTTGGATCTCCCAGCCAGTTATGACTGGAAAATCCTAGCGCCTGCAATACCTGATTAATAAGTCCATAGCCCGGGGTATAAAAAAATATCCAGATATTGGCGACTGCGATCATCGGCAATACGGTCGGTACAAAATACGCCATCCGTAAAAAACTACGCCCAGCAATTTTGTCATTGACCCAAAGCGCCATCCCGATTGAAACCGCAATCGAAACAGGAATGGTCGCCATTGCGAACCAGAAATTATTGATAACGGATTTCCAGAAGACCGGATCCGCCAGCATGTCCTGATAATTTTGCATCCCGACAAAACTTGCGGCGCGCCCTGCCCTTGGTGTCGACATAAAGCTATCAAGCAAGGTTGCTATCGCAGGATAGTGCGTAAAGCCCAACAGAAAAACAAAGGCGGGCAATAGCAGCAGATACGCGTAGACGTTACGAACAACGTGATGCCGCATGCGTTTACTTATAAGGACGCAGCAAGCGTGTGGCCTCAACTTGAGCGTCTTTCATGGCTTGCTCAGGCGTTTTGGTACCAGTCAGCGCGGCTTGCAGTCCGTCGTTCAAGGCTTTCGTAACGCGTTGATTATCGTGGGTCGACAGTTCAGCCACAGCAAACGGCAACTGATCGCGTGCGACGAGAGCGGGTGGAAAATCTGCCGCATATTTTTTCAAGGCAGGATTTTCATAGGCTGCGGGTGATACGGCAACATAACCCGTATCGATACTCCACTGCGCGGCACGCTCAGGCTGGGTCAGCCATTTTGCGAATTTGTAAGCCCCCTCTTGCTCTGGTCCTGCGGCTTTCTTAAAGATAAAAAAATTACCGCCACCGGTTGGTGAACCGCGACGTTTGCCCTCAGGCAACATGGCGACACCAAAGTCAAATTTTGCGTTGCTACGGATATTGGTGAGATTACCTGTCGTGGTCCAAATCATAGCGACTTTCTTTTCCATGAAGTCGCGTGGCGTTGTCCCCCACTCCACGACACCACTGGGATGAATACCGTATTTTTTAGACAGATCAACCCAATACTGCAAGGCCGCTACGACATTTGGATCGTCATACTTGACCTGATTACCCTCTGCGTTGGCGAGTATGCCGTCATTCTGTGTGCTGAACCCCTGAAACAACCAGTATGGAAAGCCGCTTGAAGGAACTTGAATCCCCCATTGCGTCACATTACCGGCCGCGTCTTTCTTGGTCAGTTTTTGCCCCATGCTAATGGTCTCGGCCCAGTTCTTAGGCGGTGTATTGGGATCCAGACCTGCTTCTTTAAACAAGTCCTTGTTCCAGTACATCACCACCGTTGAGCGCTGGAAAGGGACTCCCCAGGTCTTATTCGCAAACTGACCATTGAGCATAAAGGCAGGGAAAAAACTTTTCATCCAGGCGCGATCGGCATCCGTTTTGACAAAGTTATCGATCGGCACGATCGCTTCTTCGTCAGCCAGGGTAAAGGTGTCGGTCGACAACAGAATCGCGGCGGTGGGCGGCTTGCCCGCCTTGTGTGCAGTCAACACCTTTACGATTGTTTCCTGATAGGTGCCCGAATAAACAGGGGTCACATTCAGATCAGGATTTTCCTTATTAAAGTCTGCCGCATATTGATCGATCGTTTTAGTGATCGGTCCGCCTACGGCTACGGGGAAATAAAACGAAATTTCTGTTTTAGCGAATGCTGCTGCGCTCAAACACAAGCCAAATGTTGCCGCAGCAACTTTAGTCAATACGTGATTCATTATTCACTCCTCAAAATATTTAAATGCGTAAACCACTTTCATCAAACCAGTGCAATTTGGTAGCATCCCATCCAAGATGAATCTGTGTCTGCGCACGCGCAGCGTGAGCGCCCTCTGCACGCACGACAATCGTTTGCCCTCCCGCTTGCGCATGCAGCATTAAATCTGCGCCAGTGAATTCCGTATGCGATACAGACATTGAGTAGGGACCGTCGAGGCGGATATCCTCCGGCCTGATCCCCACACAGACCGCTTGACGCGGTGCGTCCAGGACGATGTCTGTCCCAGCGATGCGGCCTGCTTCGAGTGTGAGGATATTCATCCGGGAGCTACCGATGAATTGCGCGACAAACAATGATCCAGGCGCTTGATAAATTTCAAAAGGTGTGGCGACCTGCTCGATGCGGCCGGACTTGAGCAAGACGACGCGATCGGCCATGCTCATCGCTTCGGTTTGATCATGCGTCACGTAGACAACAGATAAACCCAGCTCTTGCTGCAACGCTCTGAGTTCGTGACGCATCTCTTGACGCAGCTGTGCATCAAGATTGGATAATGGCTCGTCCATCAGGCAGAGTTTGGCATCCCCCACCAGTGCGCGGGCAAGTGCTACGCGCTGTTGCTGACCACCCGACAACTGACCGGGTTTACGCGCCCGATAGGGGGTGAGGCCTAATAAGTCTAGAGACTTCTTTAATCGATCCTCGATGATGGAGCGCGCAACACCCCTGAGCTTCAAACCAAAAACGATATTTTCTGAGACCGATAAATGGGGGAACAGCGCATAGTTTTGGAACACCATGGAAACACCACGGTGCGAGGGAGGGACAGTTGTCACATCCTGACCGAATATCGAAATTCGGCCTGCAGTAGCTGCCTCAAGACCAGCGATCAAGCGCAAGGTCGTTGTTTTGCCGCAGCCCGAGGGTCCGAGCAGAACTGAGAACTGCCCCGCCTGCAGCGAAAGATCGCTTGCGTATAAGGCGGTCGCTGTCCCCCAGTCCTTGCTGACTTGCTCGAAAGTAACAGCTGTCATTGTTAATTTATTTTTCTTTTCAGTTTTAAGATGTCTAATGAATTCGGATGCTATGAAATAAGATTCACGTGGTACTAAACGCAGCGCATAATTCACATTATTTCTTGTCATAAATCTTAGCGCAAACTAAGTTACAGATACATGACACACCGCAACATAGAATGACGCTTCAGCAGCTTTACTGCACAATGCTGCAAAGCAACACTCAACGCATGTACAAAGACCTTTAAAAATGATCGATCCCAACTCAGTTCAATCCCGTGTTCGCATATGGGATTTACCAACGCGACTTTTTCACGTCGCCTTTGCATGCTGTGTTGCCGGCGCTATTGTTAGCGTCAAAGTAGGTGGCGCCTGGATGGACTGGCACGTCAGACTCGGGATCGCCGCACTCGCGTTACTCACCTTCAGAATTATCTGGGGATTTATTGGCCCACGCTATGCGAGATTCAGTCAGTTTGTGTGCGGTCCGGTATCGGTGTGGAATTACATCTTGACGTTGTCGAAACCAACTAAAAAAATAGCCGGTCATAATCCACTTGGCGCTTTGTCCGTGCTTGCGATGCTTGCAGTCATCGGCGTTCAAGCTGTCTCGGGGCTCTTCGCCAACGACGATATCCTCACTCAAGGCCCCTTCGCTCAATTTGTCAGTGACGCAACCAGCTCATTTATGACGGGCGTGCATCAACTCAATGAAACGTTCGTGTTTATTGTGATTGCGCTGCACTTGCTTGCAATCCTTGTGTACACCCTCAAAGGTCAGAAACTCATTGGCCCAATGGTGCATGGGGATGTTGCTGCAGATAGTCTCCCGGCAGATATCGCCCCCGCGCGAGACGACCAGAAGATCAGAATTTATGCTTTGGTACTTATCATCGCCCTCACCTTTGCAGCCTGGTGGTTAATCCAGCTCGCCGCGAATGCTGGCGCGAGTTTTAATTAATATTTGCTAATATCCCCCAAAATACTTTTAAAAATCGGGGATATCACATGCCAGTTGTCACAAACGGATCAGTTCGCATTTATTGGCGCGGAGATGGCGACGCCACGAAACCCGCTCTTGTTTTAGGAAATTCGCTGGGTAGCGACTTTTCCTTATGGGATCCCATCCTTGACGCCTTGATGGAAGATTTTTACGTCGTGCGCTACGACATGCGCGGACATGGTGGCTCAGAAGCGCCTCAGGGGGATTACACGATCAATCAACTTACCGATGATGTCCAAGCCGTCATTGCGGCAGCCCGCCTGACCTCCTATGATTACTGGGGTATCTCGATGGGTGGCATGGTCGGCATGGAGCTTGCAGCACGTCGCCCGGCAGGACTACGGCATGTCGTATTAAGCAACACCTCCGCCGAATTCGATCCAGGCATTTGGGACACGCGCATGGCTGCAATTAAGCAAGGCGGTATGCCTGCGATTATCGATGCAGTGATTGGTCGTTTTTTTACACCGGAATTTGTTGCTAAAAACAGTATGGGCCTCAAACGCGTTCGCAACACGGTGCTGTTAACGGCTGGCCATGGCTACAGCGGCTGCTGTGCGGCGATCCGCGATATGGATTTATATCCACGCTTGCCTCTGATCGCGACACCCGCGCTCGTGGTCGTGGGTGATTTTGATTTATCCACACCCCTCGCCCGTGGACAGAAACTTGTCGAGCACATCAAAGGTGCAAAACTCGTCACGATCCCCTGCGCGCACATTCCCACGACAGAGATTCCTGAGCAATATCTCAAGGCTGTCGTACCGTTCCTGAAGTCCTGAGCAAAGGAAATAGCATGCTTTTCATGGTTCAAATGCAAGTCAACATGCCTGCCGACATGGATCCAAAAAAGGCGGAACAAATCAAGCTAGAGGAGAAAAACTACGCGCAAGAATTACAGCGTAAAGGCCACTGGCCTCACTTGTGGCGCGTAGTCGGACGTTATGCCAACGTCAGTATCTTTGAGGCAGCCGACAATGATGCGTTGCACACCATGTTGTCAGGCTTGCCAATGTTTCCCTACATGGATATCACCGTCACGCCTCTGGCGAAGCATCCTTCGGCAATCTGATTTACTTTTTCACACGATAGCTATCGTGGCAAGCCTTA
>CAIPID010000323.1 GCA_903865015.1 uncultured beta proteobacterium
CAGCCACCGAACCACGGGCGCGACTCAACCCCATCACGCGCAGCAATCTGAAACGCATGAGCCTGCCATTCTGGTGGGTCACGGCCATTGGCGGGATTTTTACACTGGCAAGATTTAGCGAGGCTTTTCTGGTCTTGCGTGCCGAACAAACGGGTGCGGCGCTCGCGCTCGTGCCGCTCGTGATGGTGGTGATGAATCTGGTCTATGCCTCCACGGCCTTCCCTTTTGGCAAACTCTCAGACAAAATGAGTCATCGCAGTTTGCTCATGATCGGGTTGTTTGTGCTATTCGCAGCAGACTTGGTATTGGCAAACAGCACACACTGGAGTGGTGTGATGATAGGTGTCGCACTATGGGGCGTGCACATGGGCATGACCCAAGGCTTGCTTGCAACCATGGTGGCAAGTGCTGCACCCGAGGACTTACGCGGCACTGCCTTTGGATTTTTTAATCTTGTCAGCGGCCTGGCGATGCTGACTGCGAGCATCACGGCAGGATTTCTTTGGGATCGGATGGGGGCAGCCTCCACATTTTATGCAGGCGCAATCTTTTGTGTGATTGCGCTCGTCATGTTGGTGACACGCCCCAGACATCAGCCGAATTAAATTTTTAAATTCAGCGTGTCTCAGACCTTTCGGGATAATTCCTTTGGCAAAGGAAAGGAAACGTGTTCCTCAAGACCGTCCATGTTCCTGACGGACACCGCTCCCAACTCTTTAAGTCGCTTAATGACCTGCTGGACAAGCAGTTCTGGTGCCGAAGCACCCGCCGAGATACCAATCCGCGTGCGGCCTTTCAGCCATTCTGGCTCTATCGACTCCGGGCCATCAATCAGGTAGGACTCAATCCCTTTACGCTCAGCAACTTCGCGCAAGCGATTGGAGTTCGAGCTGTTAGCACTCCCGACCACCAGCACCAGATCACATTCAGGCGCCATGATCTTGACCGCATCCTGGCGATTTTGCGTGGCGTAACAAATATCGCTTTTCTTGGGTTCGGTAATCGTTGGAAAGCGGGCTTTTAGCGCGTTCGCAACGGCTGCGGCATCATCAACAGAAAGTGTTGTCTGTGTAACGAATGATAGATTCTCAGCATTTAGCACCACTAATGCCTCGACATCTTCAACGGTCTCAACCAGGTACATCCCATCTTTAGTCTGCCCAAGCGTGCCCTCGACCTCGGGGTGGCCTTTGTGACCGATCATGATAATTTCCCGACCAGCTGCACGCATCTTGGCGACTTCGATGTGTACTTTTGTGACAAGCGGGCATGTCGCATCAAATACTTGCAAACCTCGGCTTTGCGCTTCTTCGCGGACAGCCTTAGAAACGCCATGTGCCGAAAAAATAACAATACTGCCACTCGGTGCCTGATCGAGCTCGTCGATGAATATCGCGCCTTTGTTGCGCAAATCCTCAACCACAAACCGGTTGTGGACGATTTCGTGACGCACGTAGATAGGTGCGCCATGCAATTCGAGCGCACGCTCCACGATATCGATTGCGCGATCTACACCCGCACAAAATCCACGCGGCTGTGCCAACAGGATTTCGGTCATCACAATACTCCGAGCAAATCAATATCGACGCGCAGTGTTAATCCTGCCAGTGGATGGTTGAAATCAAACAGTGCAGTCTGGTCATTGATTTCTTTCAACACGCCCGAATAGCGTCCACCGTTCGGGGCGGAGAATTCAACCATATCGCCTGGTGTGAATACGGTATCAGGCTCGGTGTATTCATTGAGCATATTGCGCGTCACGCGTTGGATGAGCTCTGGATTGCGATCACCATAGGCCTGGGCAGGACTCAATGTGTAACTAAAACAGTCACCCTCTGGATGGCCAATCAGGGGGCTCTCCATGGTGGGGGACCACTGGCCACTGCTAAGTTGCAAGGTCGCAGGGCGGCCCTCGAACGTATCAATAAAAGCAGATCCCGCCGCCGGGCCGCTTTCAATCACGATGCGGTAATGCAGCGTCAGGTAGGAGTCCGCACGGACAACGGGGAGATCGGAGTGGGTTGAGGTCGTCAAAATCTGTCACCGTAGATATCTTGGTCAACCCGTATTCTAGAGCCTTAAAGATGACACTGCGCGACGCCCTCCCCCCCGATCAACGCCCCCGTGAGCGCATGCTGCGACTTGGCGCCTCTGCACTCACAAATTCTGAGCTACTCGCTCTAATGCTTGGAACCGGCACAAGAGGACAAAACGCGTTGGCTCTGGCACAACACCTGCTTAACCACTTCGGTGGAGTCCGATCATTACTATCAGCGCAATTTGTTGATTTAAAAGAGATTCACGGTCTGGGTGAGGCAAAAATCTGCCAACTCACCGCTATTTTGGCCTTAGCCCGACGCGCGCTGGAGGAAGAACTCAGACGAGACTGCGCCTTGCATATTCCTGATCAGGTCAAAGCCTACTGCGCAGCACTGCTAGGCCATGAATCAATCGAATACTGCATTGCCTTATTCCTGGATAACCAGCACCGTTTAATTCGGGCCGAGGAAATCTCACGGGGGACGCTGACGCAAACCTCCATTTACCCGCGAGAGGTCGTCAAAGCGGCGCTAGCTAACCATGCCGCGGCCGTGATTCTTGCGCATAACCATCCGTCAGGTCTGGCTGAGCCCAGTGCGGCGGACATCCATTTAACAAGGCAACTTAAACAATCACTGGCCGTTGTGGATATTGAATTGCTGGATCACCTGGTAGTAGCAGCCAATAAAGTCGTGTCGCTTGCTGAGCTAGGACATATTTAGACATATTGATGACCACCATAAAAAAAGACGGTCAGTTCAAAAGAACCGAGCCATCTTTTTTTAACGTACAGCCAATCTAAATACCAACCAATCAGGCACGCTCAAAAATCGCAGCAATACCTTGACCACCACCAATACACATTGTTACCAGTGCGTAGCGACCGCCTGTACGATGTAATTCGTAGATGGCTTTGGTTGTAACAATCGCACCGGTCGCACCGATCGGATGCCCCAATGAAATGCCGCTGCCATTCGGATTCAGGCGCGCTGAATCAAGCTTGAGCTCCTTGGCAACTGCACACGCCTGGGCTGCAAAGGCCTCGTTGGCTTCAATGACATCCATCTGATCAATCGTCAGACCTGCGCGTTTGAGGGCGGCCTGCGTGGCTGGCACGGGACCAATACCCATGATTTTTGGATCAACACCTGCGTGTGCGTAAGCGACCAGGCGTGCCAGAGGCTTAGCACCACTGGATTTGACTGCATCACCACTCATCATTAAGACAGCTGCTGCGCCATCGTTGATACCGGATGCGTTGCCGGCTGTGACCGTACCGTTTTCTTTAACAAATACCGCACGCAGACCTGCGAGGTTTTCTGCGGTCACGTCACGTCGTGGATGCTCGTCGACTTTGAATTCGACTTCGCCTTTACGGGTCTTGATGACTACTGGCACGATCTGCTCATCGAAATAGCCTTTATCTTGTGCCTGTACGGCGCGACGATGCGACTCCAGAGCCAGGGCATCCTGATCAGCACGCGAAATACCAAACTGCGCGGCGACGTTTTCGGCTGTGATTCCCATGTGCATACGGCCAAACGGATCGGTCAAAGCGCCGACCATCATGTCAGACATGGTTGAATCACCCATACGCGAACCAAAGCGCTGCGTCTGTGACAGATAGCCACCGCGGCTCATACATTCCGCGCCACCACCAATCGCCATCTCGGTATCACCGAGCATGATCGACTGGGCACTGGAAATGATTGCCTGCAAACCTGAGCCGCACAGACGGTTCACGTTGAAGGCGGCCGATGACTGAGGCAAGCCGCCATTGATTGCTGCAACGCGCGACAGATACATATCACGTGGTTCGGTATGGACGACGTGACCAAAAGCCAGATGACCGACTTGCTGACCATCCACGCCCGATCGCTGGAGAACGGCTTTCACAACCGTCGCACCCAAATCAATCGGGCAAACATCTTTCAGCCCGCCACCAAAATCGCCAATTGCGGTTCTTGCTGCTGCAGTTATGAATACTTCACGCATCGCGCGCTCCTTAAAAATTTGAGTTAATTCGCTACTAAATTCAGGTACTAAAGTGATTTATTTGGCACAATCTACTAAACAGCATAACCCGCCTGAGGCAAATCGCACATTATGAGCATCCCTTACTCGATTCTGGATCTGTCACCCATCCCGCAAGGGTTTACCGCGGGAGACGCGCTGCGCAATTCGCGGGATGTGGCTGCGCATGCCGAAAAATGGGGCTATACCCGCTACTGGATGGCCGAACACCACAACATGACGGGCAATGCCAGCTCCGCAACTGCGGTGGCACTGGGCTTTGTGGCCGCAGGGACCAATACGATCCGCATCGGCTCAGGTGGCATCATGCTGCCCAATCATGCTCCTCTCGTAATTGCGGAGCAATTTGGTACGCTTGCCGCGGTTTACCCAGGCCGTATTGAACTAGGGCTGGGCCGTGCGCCTGGTACAGATCAACTCACGGCACGGGCATTAAGACGCGATCTGCAAGGCAATTCAGACCAGTTTCCCCAGGATGTCCAGGAGCTCCAGCATTATTTCGGGCCGGTTCAACCGGGCCAGTCTGTCAAAGCCATCCCTGGCGAGGGTCTTGAGGTGCCAATCTGGATTCTGGGATCAAGCACTTACGGTGCACAGGTCGCGGCACATTTTGGACTGCCTTATGCATTTGCTTCGCATTTCGCGCCAGACTATCTGATGGAGGCGATACGCGCATACAAAGGTTTGTTTAAACCTTCTGCACAACTGAACAAGTCGCACGCGATGGTCGCGGTTAATGTGATCGCTGCAGAGACTGATGAGGAGGCGCAATATTTATTCACCACGCTGCAACAGCATTTCACCAGAATGCGTCGTAATACGCGTGGTCAGTTACCGCCCCCGATCGATGATATGGAGTCATTTTGGACGCCACACGAAAAAGCCTCGGTCGCCCAGTCGCTGGCCTGCTCAGTGGTAGGCTCACTCGAAACTGTGCGCCGCGGACTGCAAGACATCGTGGATCAGACCGGTGCAGACGAGCTGATTTTTTCAGGTCAGATTTTTGATCATCAAAAACGTCTGAGGTCTTTTGAAATCGGCGCTCAGGCCGCACGCCTCGTCACGCCAGCACGCGAGCAAACTTTCGCCTGATCAGAGCTTGGAATAGATGTAATCGCGTCGCCAGGGATAAGCCAGATCGGCTGGCTTATCCAGCTCATCAGCCCGGCCTGTCGGGCTCTGTTGTGCCAGCACCTGATGCAATGCAACCCAGCCATTTTCAAAACCTAACGCACACCCGGCCAGATAGAGACGATAAGCACGTAAGGCGCGTGCCCCGTGCTCACCGCTGAGTACTAACGAGGCTGCATCCAGCCTGGCCTCCAGAGCATCGCTCCAGGCCCAAAGCGTGCGCGCGTAATGTGGCCTGAGATTTTCCACATCGAGTGCTTCCAGGCCGCCGTTAGCCATATGGGTCATCACATGACCGATATGACTGAGCTCTCCGCCAGGAAATATAAATTTCTCAATAAAATTACCCATACCATGACCAAGTTGTGGGTTGTACACGCCGCCCGCTGTAATACCATGATTGAGTATGAGCCCACCAGGCCGTAACAGTCCGCGCAGCCGTGAAAAATAATCTTCCATCTGTGTGCGTCCAACGTGTTCAAACATTCCAACGGACGCAATCTTGTCAAAGACATGCGTGGAATCGAGTTTCCGATAGTCCAGCAGATGAACACGTACGCGCTTAGCAAGTCCTTTTTGTTCGATAAGTCGGGTCACGTGCGCATGCTGATTGCGAGAGAGTGTGATGCCTGTCGCATCGACCCCGTAATTTTCAGCGGCCCAAAGCAGCAAACCACCCCATCCTGCTCCAACATCCAGGAAATGCTCGCCCGCCTGCAGTTTTAACTTTCGACAAATCAAATCTAGCTTGGCCTCCTGAGCCTGGGCAAGGCTCATCCCGGATTCGCTGTAATACGCACACGAATAGACCCGTTTTGGATCAAGCCATAAGCCGTAAAACTCGTCCGATAAATCGTAGTGAAACTCGATCTGTTTGGCATCGCGCTCTATGGAGTGGCGCCACACCGATACGAGTCGCGAGACTAGCTTGGTTAACCAACCGCTACGTGCAGCATCAACCGGAGAACCAGGTAGAAGTTTGGATGCCACAGCCATCAATTGCCGCATAGATCCGTCAATCTCGCAACGGCCTTCGACATAGTCTTCGCCGAGTAAACCGACATCGCCCATCGCAAGATGGGTAAGCACTTTGCTTTGCCTGGCGATAATCGTGACCTCTGCCTCATGCGATCCGACACGGGTGCCATCTGGTAACACGACACAGAGCTTAATGGGTAAGGTCGCAAGTTTGTTTTCCACAGTTGCAATTAAAGGATTCATATAGAGCTCCAGACAATAGCTACTAAGGTCGGCTTGACTTAGGTTTAACTCTATCGAGTTTCTTGCAGATTGCAAATACCCGCAAACAATTAAATGCAGCCCTTTTCTGACTGCGTGATACATTTATTCGCACTATTAAAATATTCAACCGTTTTTTGGAAATAAATGTCTTCGAAGCTCAATGCGATGGGTCTGCCCGGCTGGCTCATCCTGATGGGAGCCCTGACTGCGCTCGGCCCTGTCTCGATCGACATGTACTTGCCTGCCTTTCCTGCGATTGCCGCAGGCCTCAACGCGACCAGCAGCCAGATTGAGCGAACGCTCGCAATCTATTTGCTGGGGATGGCCGTCTCGCAGCTTTTCTATGGCCCACTCGCTGACCGCTATGGCCGTAAACCGCCCCTGTACGGCGCACTGACCCTGTATATCCTGGCCTCTGCGGGATGTGCTTTTGCGCCGAATATCGAGGTCCTGACTGTCTGCCGGCTTGCGCAAGCGATGGGTGGTGCGGCCGGCATGGTGATCTCGCGGGCGGTAGTACGCGATCATTACGATACCCAGGATGCGGCCCGTGCTCTTTCTATGCTGATGCTGATTATGGGTGTCGCACCTATTCTTGCACCACTCGCTGGAGGACAAATACTGGAGCTGGCTGGATGGCGAGGTATTTTTATCGCTATCACGCTGGCGGCGATCGTATTACTGCTGACCTTGTCACGCGTCATGCAAGAGTCACTCAAACCGGAACGCATGATGTTGCTGAGCTGGGGCAATATTCTGCGCACCTACTGGGAATTGTTTACCCACCGAAAATTTACAGCCTATGCGATATCCGGAGGCATGGGATCGGCCACGATGTTTGGCTATATCGCCGCGTCACCCCGCTTGTTCATCCAGTTTTTCGAAGTTTCTCCCCAATCCTATGGCTTTCTTTTTGGCACCAATGCGCTCAGCCTGATTCTGGGTTCCCAGGTCAGCGCCAGGCTACTCAAATCGCACCGGCCAGACAACATCCTACCCTGGGCATTGCGCGCCATGATGGTTGCAGGGCTCAGCGCTTTGCTTCTGACAATTGTCGGGTGGATTACCTTACCCCTGCTGATGCTGTGTATGGTGTGTTTTATGTTCTGCCAGGGCTTTGTCGGGCCAAATTCCGCAGCGATGGCACTCACTGACCAGGGTCACAGACTAGGTTCGGCATCGGCCATGCTGGGGACGTTTACGATCTCTTGCGGTGCGCTGGCAGGGTTTCTTGTCAGCCTGGCCTCGAGTACCGGCCCCATGCCTCTGGCGTTGATCATGGGGGCCTGCACCACTCTGGCCTGGGCAATCGGCAGTTTAGCCAGACGGCCGTAGCCTTGCGACAACGCAATCTACCCGTCACTCTGGGGATTTACGCAGGTGACTTGATTAAATAGGGGTTTTCGTATTAGAATTGCAGGCTTACCCGAGTCTGTGGCTACAGGGTGTGTCTACCCTAGGTGTGATTACCAGTTGTAATTACCTCTCGTAGCTACACCACACGCTCGATACCCGATTCTGAATATTTAAAGGTGCAGCTATGGCACGCGTATGCCAAGTTACTGGAAAAGGCCCCATGGTGGGCAACAACGTTTCACACGCTAACAACAAAACCAAGCGTCGTTTTCTGCCTAACCTGCAGTCACGTCGTTTCTGGGTTGAGAGCGAAAACCGTTGGGTGCGCC
>CAIPID010000324.1 GCA_903865015.1 uncultured beta proteobacterium
CTCCCGTGGCGTTGGCGTATGTTTTAGTTTCTCGCAGCGCGGCGCGGCGCGGCATGGCGGGCCAAAGAGCCTTGCAAGCAAGGCGCGGCGCGGATTTGCATTGCTTTGTTTAGTATTTGCGCGGCTTTGCGGGCTTTGTGCTGCCGTAAGCTATACGGGGCGCGGTGTATGGCGTTAAAAAGGCGCAACGGCGCGGCATGGCAAAGGGCAAGCAACGCCAAAAAGCGGGGCAAGCCATGCCAAAAGCACTGATAATAGGTGCTTTTGTATTATTTAATGGGCTTTTTGCGGGCGCGGCGCAAGCGCGGCGGCATGGCGCGGGGCGTTTTGCGGGGTGTATGCGCTCAAAGCGGGCGCGGCGGGCGCGGCAGCGTGGGCGCGGTATGGCCTAGCGTGGCAAGAGCCGCAAATAATCGGCGCGGGTGTACTCTTGCGGGCCGCTTTGGGTGTAATGGATAAACACCCCTTTTTGCTCCGCTGCCGTTTTAACCGTATGGCATGAAGCGCAAAGGCTTTGGAAAAGGTTGCGCCGAAAAGCGGCGGGGCCGATAGCCCGCCACGGGATAACGTGATCAACATGGGCGGCTTGCGTTATAGCGCCACGGCAAAGGCAAGCGGCGCAAAGGGGGGCGGCGGATAACTGAGCGCCCCGTATGCTTTGCCATGCTGCCGTTTTATATGGAGAATTGTTTTCATAGCGGGCGGCGCTTTGCTTTGGCTTGCCGCCGTGGGTTTCACAAAAAACGGAGCCTTGCGCTCGCGCTTCTTTGCACCGTAACGCTTCGCAAGTGTTGTTTTTTGGTAACGTGGGCAACTTTTTTTATCCTTTAAGGGTTTGTCCTAGGTTTACTTTACTAAACCTTGCCCTATACTATGAAACTTGATGCAAGCAAGGGGCTAGCGTCAAAACGTAAAAAAGGGGTTTTTTATGACTGACAAAATTTTAAACATTGCAACAATGGCGGCTTTTTTCTCGCTCTTTGCGGCTATTTCTAGCACCGCCTTTGCAATGGGCCTTTTCTTTCCCGCCTTTATGGTTGCGGCTTTGGGCGTGGGCTTCTTTGCTTTGACCGTTTTGCACTTTGTTTTTTAAGGGGTACACAATGCAACGCTTCATTCTAGGCGCTTTGGTTTTTTCGGCGTGGGTTTGTCTCATGCTTGCAAGTTTTGACGTTTTCACAAAATAAGGGGTTAAACATGGCTAAAACAATTTATATGCAAGAAGCGGGGCGCGTTTTCTTTACGTCACACCCAGAGTATCACGCGCAAGCCGTAAAGCTGCCGCAAGCCAAAGGCGAGGCGCTCTATCGTGAGCAAGTCAAAGCGGAGCTATTAGAGCGCGTTAAACCCGCGCAAACGGTGTATTGCAACATTAAAAGCGTATCGGCAAGCGGTATGCAACGCCGCATAGAGCTTTTCATTGTGGAAAACGGCGAGATATGCAACATTACTTTTGCCGCCTCTATCGTAACGGGCCGCAAATTTTCGGACAAAGGCGGTATCGTTTGCAACGGTTGCGGCATGGATATGGGCTTCGACTTAGTTTATAGCCTTGGCTCCGCCCTTTGGCCCACGGGTACACCCGCGCCGCATGGCAAGCGCAACGGCGAAGAAGATAGCGCGGGCGGCTATGCGTTGCGCTCCGCATGGCTTTAAGGGGTAAACCATGAAAATATACGATTTTAAAAACGGCGCTTGCGTAATTTTTGAGCGCTTGCCTAGCGGGTTTTATTCAGTCAAATTGCGCGGGCCTAGCGGGGAGCTATGCGACAAAATTTTGGCCGATACATATAGTGGAGCGCAAGAGTACCGCCGCGCCTTTGTTGCAATTGCTAAAAACATGGGGGCCGTATGAAATACAAAATAAGAGAAGCGGGCGGGCGGCTATACGCGGCGGGGGTTTCATATTATGCCTACGGCTACACAAAAAACGACAAAGGGCAAAGCCTCTTTTTATTCTTTAAGCTATGCGAAGCGCCCACGGCGGCGCAAGTGGCGGAGCTTTTGCGCTTTTGCCCTGATATGCAAATAATGCAAAGCGCCCCCGATTTTGCGCCTGAGCTAAAAAGGGCGGTTGCACTTTTCCCTCGCGCCGCATGGTATCGCGAGCAAGGGGTGCAAGCATGAAACCGCTAATTTTTGGCAAATGGCATTTTTGGCAAGGCGTGGGCGGGTTTCTTCTTTCTAATGAAGAAACCAAAGAGCTAAAGAGCTTCGCAACAATTGACGGGGCGGTAAATTTTCTATTTTTTGCCGATAAAGAAGCGGCGCGGTATATAAACAAAACGGCAAAGGGGTAAAAAATGCAAGCATGGCTTCAACACAAAGGCGGGGAAAACGGCCCTTTTTTGACGCAAAGCGTGGCGGTTAAAGAAAAACCGTTACCGTGGCAAGAGCGCGGGCTAATGTATACGGCCACGGGTTATGGGCGCAAGATACCCACGCGCTACATGGTGCAAAGCGGGGGCAAGTGGCGGCGGGTGTATTGTTGCATTTTTTCTAATATTGGCACGTTATATATCGGCAAGCTATCGGGCGAAGCCGTCACCGTACAGATTGAACACTAAAAAGGAGCAACGCATGAAAACTGATTTCAAAGTATACAAACGCAAAATTTACCTATGGGTAAAACAAAATTCAAACGTGCAAGATAGCGCCCACAAAAGCGGCTTGCTTTTCTTTGCGGCCACAAACGCCGCGCCTACTTGCAAAGCGGCAGTGGCAAGGGCTAAAGAGTTGCACCCCGATTTTGATTTTGTCGCAAACTTTGCAAAGGGCTAAACATGAAAACAATTAAGCGCGTTTTGTGGGATATTTGCGATTATGCAACGCCGCGCCATATGGTAATTTTTAGGGCGGCGGCGTGGCTTCTTGGGGCTTTGGGGTGCAATTATTGGAAAGATAGCGCGGATTATTTGCAAGGCTAAAGCCGCCCCCGTGGGCGGTTTTTTTATTTGCGGCTTTTTGTAAGCGGCCCATAAAACGGGCGCGGCTTAACCGTGGGCGCGGCTCTTTGGGGCGGCGCGGGTTAACCGTGGGCGGCTCTTTGCGCGTATAGGTGCAAGGGTTAAGCGTGGGCGTTTTGCGTATAGGGCGCAAGGTGTAACCGTGGGCGGCTTACAAAAGGCGGCGCGGAGTATTTGCGGCGGCGCAAGGCGCAAGCGTGGGCGGCTCTTTGTGGGCGTCCCACGCAGGCGGCGGGCGCGTATGGCGGCAGCTTTAAAGCGTGGCGGCGGCTTTGTGTAGCCGTGGCGGGCGCAAATAAAGCCCAAAGCGGGCGGGCAAGAGCCTAAAAAACGGGGCTTTTGTGGGCTTTACGGGGGCTTTTGCGGGTACGGCGGCAGCATGGCGGCGGGTTATCAAAAGAGCCGCGCAAAGCCTTAAAACGGCGGCGCGGCGTGACTTGGTAAGGCGCGGCGCGGCGCAGTCTGAAGTTGATTTTTCCTATATGAATCAACAACTTGCAAGCGATTTGCAAAACTTTTCTACCCGTGAAACACAAAAAAATGTTTCACGGAGGGAAAAAAGGCACTATTTTTGCCCCACCCGAGGTTTTTGAAAAAAAAATTGAACGGTCAATTATTTTTTAGGGCCGACTTTTATTTTGGTCTCCAGAATCAACGGCTCAACATTTTTTTGCTCACCCTTGTAACCGTTTGCGTAAGCAGCGCGAGCAACAGCCAATGCTTTGGCCTTTGTGGGGAACGGTCCCTTGCTTCCCCACATCCAACCTGACTTTGTATGACGCAATGGCATTGTTTACTCGAGGAACCGTAGTTTGTACAGGGTTGAGTCAATCAACTGAGCAATTTCATCAGTGATGTTTTGAAGCTCTGAGTCTTGCGGAAAACCTTGAGTTTTACGCAATGTCGCCACTTCGTCTTTCAGATATGTCAAGTATTCAATCGGAGCTTCAGGCAACGTGTAGTCAGCTTTGTACTTCGTCAGCAAACCATACTTGCCCTGAAACGCCTCGACAAAATCGTCCACATGATCGCCCACTTCGGTGTAAAAAATTTCAAGCGCCTTGTGGACCGAGTAACTGGTTGTTGAAAGGTGAAGGATGTGCCCATTGGTCACGCTATGCAATAGGCACATGACAAAGGCCATCACGGGGTCTGCTCCGGTGTGTTGTGCTTCAATGCTGGCTGTATATTTCTTCATTCCAGATGTCCTCATACTGTTGATCAAATGGGATTGGCACTTCAGCGGGCCATTTCCCTTCTTGGGCTAATTTTCTCACGGTTCTGTAATGGGCGACAACCCACAACTTCATCCTTTGATCACGGTCAAGCAGGTTGCCCTGATCGATTGCATGGTGGCAAGTTGGGCATAAAGCAGCAATGTGATTGTCACTGGCTTTGATCGACCTGCCCTTTCCACCGCCCCAATTTGTATGAGCCGCCTGCACCCCGTGATCTGAGCCACAGGATTGACACGACAGCTCCCTGACTGCCTTCAGTAGCTTAGGGCTACGGATGTATTCGTGCTTGGGATACATCATTCGATGTGAGTCACATGCTTACCGTGACCTTTCAGATAGTTGGTGGTCTTTTCAATCATCTGTTCGTACTTTGATCGAGAAACGCTGGTTCTTTGCAGGTCATGGTACTCCATGATATCAGCCAGAGCTTTAAGGCCTTCACCTGTCAGGCCCATGCGCTTGGTGGCCTCATAACGCTTGGCAGCTCGATATAGGGCTTCGTTGGCGACTTCGCAGTGATCAAGAACTTCAGGTCCAATTCCGTTTCGACCCATCATTTCAGCAATGTTCATCATGTCCACAAGAATTTGCCACTCTTGCACGCCAGCCTGTCCAGTTTTCATGGCCTCCAATGATCTAACTTCTCCAAGTCGAAGATGGTTCAAAGAAGTAATGTCGGCCACACAAGCTCCTGCAATTGCGTGAGCAATGGGATTGATGTCGGTTGACCAAACTCTACGTTTACAGCGCTTTTTCATTTGACATCTTTCTTGTTGATGGTGTCGACAGATTTTCCGTGTGCCGCTTCTCTGGTGATTCTTGACTTTGCTCCATTGATCTTTCCTTGGGAGACTTGATCAGAGTTGAGTTTTATGCTTGCCATCATTTGCGGGTAAAAGGTTTTTATGTATTGAGGATGAAATGCGTTAATCATGTGTTCCTCTCCAATAAGCTCTTCACCTCTTGATAAACGTCATTTGCAGAATTGTCGGCTTCTTGCTTGTCCCACCCTGCGTAGCGCATCTCGTTCTCGCAGCGTTGCAGCAGTTCATACATCTCACGCAAACAGTCAGCAGACTTGCCATGTAGCGGCCATTGCATAGTCTTTTCCAACATAGCCGCAAGGCGTAGAGGTTTTGGTAGTTTGCCCACACGCAAAAGTTCTGCGGTGTCTGCGTCAACGTTGTAGTTTTCTTCTTTCATGTCTTACTCCTTTATGCCGTGTGCGGCTTCAATGGCTCGGGCAACTTTGACTTCATAGGGCAAACGCGAGTGGTCATTGGCGCACTCAAGCCCAATTTCAAGAACGCGCTCCCATGTCAGTGGCTTGCGCTGTGGTGGGGTGGTGCTAGGCAACCATTCCTCGAAGACTTTCTTGCACTCAGCAAAGAACTCCAGCCGTTTCTTTTCTCCGCTGGCATGAACATTTGGAAAGCCTTCGCGCTTACTGCACAGCATCCCGTATGTGTAGCCCTCGTTGAACTCCTGCTCGATTTCAATCAAAGCAATGCTCACATCCGCACTCAACTTCTTGAACGTGTGGTTGTCCCGCATATACCAAATTGTCACAGGCTCCTGCTCTGGCTGTGCCAATGGATAGGCTTTAGGTGCTGGCCCCGCGACTTCCTCATACTTGGCAAGCCACATAGCAGACCTGCGCTTTTCTTTTTCGTACAAATCTTTCCAGTCGTATTCCTGCTCTGGCTGTGCCAAGGCTTCTTTGATGTAGGTGATTGCTGGTCTGCCTTTCTCATCTCGCCAAGCCCAAGCGCGCCCAATAATTTCACATGCTTCTTCCAGCGCCCCAAGTGCCAACTTCAATGCTTCTGTTTGTGTCATGTGTTGCCTTCTTTAAGAATTGCTTCGGCTTCACGCACGGCTTCACGCATAGCCACCACGCTGCCGCATATCTTTCGCATCTGCTTATCGTTAAGCCCAACCCATGTGCGCTGTGCTTTTTCCAGTTCAACAATTGCACTTCTAGCAATGATTTGCCATAGATTAGACCAATATGCTGTTTCTGCTTTAGTCAAACGCCTTTCATCTCTTAATGCGTCTTTGTAGGCTTTCTGCAAGAATTCAAGATTTGTCATGTGTGCTCCATGTTTTTTTGTTTGAGTTTGGCTTCTACTAGGGTCGCATATGTGTGAAATCTTGGAATAGCCGCACGACTTTCAATCCAAAGGTTTGACTTTTCTGCATCGGTCAGCCCAACCCATGTGCGCTGTGATGCTTTTAGAAAAGCGTACTTCTCCACAATCGCCATGTAATCAGCAATCGCAACCGATTCCTGCTCTGGCTCTTTGGGCAACAACTCAAACAACTCTGCAACCTGCTCGTTTGTATAAACACCAATGTGTGAATCAGGAAACTTAACCCATTGGCGGTCTGTGCCTGAAATATGAATAACGCAATATTCCTCTGTCTCAAGGCATATCAACCTGTTGCCACGGCGATACTTGGGCTGTGCTGGCTTTGCCAGTGCAGCTTCAAGCTCAATAATGCGTGCGGCGTTTGCTTCGTTCAGAGCGAAAAGTCTGTCATACGCAGTTGCTGGCACTGTTGGTTCCTGCTGTGCTGGCTGCTTAGGCTCACGCTCTGTGGAGAACGCCTTTAAAGACCTCTGAAATGTTAGGCCTCTGAAACTCATATCGTCTCCCTCGCTTTCAGCATGGCGGCACGGGCACGCATCACTGCACGGAAGCTGGTTTTCATCTTGTCGCAGTTGAGAATTTCTTTCAGCGCCTCCAGCAGGTCGTGATTCAGCGCGTGCTGGAGGCGCAGTTCGGTGGCGGCTTCATCAGCAATTTTTTGGCATCGGTGCGGCAGAGATGACCCTGAGCAGTCTTCAAGCGAGTTCTCTAATGCGTCAGCCAGTTTCAGGGCTTTAGGTTGTGTGCTCATGACTGCTCCTTGATGCCGTGAGCGGCTTCGACCATGTCAATCAAGATTGCCAGTGCGTGCCATTCGTGTTTATGGGCTTCAAACTTTGTAAGCAAATCAAATCGCTGTTCATGCGTGAGCGGCTTGTTCTGTGGCATGGTCAAAATAGTTTGTCGTGGTAGAAGTGCTTCGTTCTTGGCAATTGTTTCCAGTAAAGCAAAGTAGGCTTCCTTGTATCCTTTTGCCTCGGTTGCAAGGACTTTGCCCGAGCGTTTTAATGCGCCCATCAGAATGTTGTGCTCTTGCTTTGTTGGCCCTCGTTGCTCTAGTTGTGCCAACTTGCAGTCAGGGTGATGGTCAGTCCAAACACAATTTGCATCGCAGAATCGGTCTGCATTTTGCTCTGGATGTTCTGTATGACGTTTGCAGATTACCGCGCACTTGATGTCGCCACACGGTGATAGGCATGGCTCCTGCTCTGGTTGTGCCAAGGCTTCACAGTATTCTTCAAGCGCCCTCGTATACCCTACAATGCTCGTGTAGTCTGATTCAATCGGTCGTTTCATGCTTCACGCTCCAAGTTTCCCAAGGTTGATTACGAATGTGTTGTATACCCGTCATGCCAAGTTTGTGTTTACGAGCAAAGTTCATGGCAGTGTCAAAGTGACCAAGCACAAGTTTAGTCTTGCGACCATTAGGGCCATACTGCCATTTCCAAAGTGAGTCGTATTGACCACAGATCATTCTCATGCTTCACCTCTTAACTGCATTGCAAGAATGTCATTACCATTTTTCTGAGCAATATCTGCAAGTCGCTCACGCTCTTTTGCTGCTACCAGTTTGACAAAGGCTTGAACTTTTCTCATGGAGTCTTCGCTTATGTACTGTATGTAGTCCATTCCAGCTTGTCTAGCCATCTCAATGATTTCATCTTGTGTTGTCATATCAACCTTCCAACCATTTTTGCTCAAATGTGTCCCACACAACGCGCTGTGGGTCACGCAGGATGTGTCCAGCAAAAACTTGTTCTTCCATTGGATACTCAAGTCGATAAAAGCTGTCGTCATCCACGCTAAAAATTGATTCGTCAGGCAACAACTCAACAAGAATATGACGTTTGCCGTTTTTTAGTTGGCGCTCATATTTGATTTTCATAGAGGAGCCTCCGGAAGTTGTGCGCGTTGTTGTTGCGCGTGCTCTTTGATTTGCTTTTGTGTCCACGGTGTTGGTGGATAGGATGGGAAGGGCCAATTCATAATGCCAGCCTAGCTTTTAAATTTTGCAGGGCTTGAATGAGTTGCGGTATAGATTTCTCATCCATCCGAATTTGCAAATCAGGAGCATACTCTGTCAACACAACACATAAACGCCCTTCTTCAACCCAAATTTCAGCGTAACAATTACCGTTCGGTTTGATGATTTTTTCTCTTGTCATATTTTGTCCTTTCTTGTGTAACCCTTATGGGTTGAGAGAACTATACCACAGTTTATTCAAAGGTTGGCTCTTTGATGTCAATTCCGTTGGTTGCAGACCACATTAGTAGCCATTCAATAAAGTCAGCGCCTTCGGCCTTGCTGAATTTTCGGCTCTGCAAGCCAAGTTGCACAACGCGTGCGCCATCCAATGACTGCACCACCTCACCGCCCATGATTCCACGGTCTTGAGCAAACTGATCAAGCAGAAAACGCTTCCAGTCTTCGACCTCCCACTTGGAACCAGCATGTTGCGCCTGTGATGCAATTTGCCCAATGATTGCGTGAAACTTCTTGTTCTGAGGGTTAGAGCGCTTTTCTTCAGTAATCTCAAGAACAACTTTCTTTCCCGCATACAAGGTCTCTTTGACGATGTTCCAGACAGCCAACATGGTGGCATGTGCCTGCTTCTCTTCGTAGAGCTTGTATTTCACTTGGACTCCAACTCGATCAAGAGTTCAAGATAGTGTTTTGCCTTTTCCAAGTCTTTGATTCCGTTCTTGTCTTTCCACCGAGTCACGTACTTCACCACGTTTCCTTCACAAAATCCAAGATTGTTGGCATGGATGTATTGCACTGGCTGGATGGCCTTTCCTTTGTAGTGATCGCCATCCACTTGTTTTTCAAGGGCATTCATAAAATCTCCACAATGAGTTTTTTGGTTGACTTATCGCCAAAGAGACGATGTATTTCAATAGGCTGAAAGAACTTGTCGTTCACCATCAAGGAGTCTGACAGTCCATCCAAAGCGCCTTTTGCTGCGGCTAAACAGTTGTCAGCATCACGCATCCTTTTGTCGGGCATGATGAATGTCAGCTTCAAGCGGATGTCTCCACCATCATGCTTCCAATCTTTGATCTGGTGTTTGGCAAGCCATGCAGAACCTTCACGATAGTTGCTGCGGACTTGGTATAGCTTGGTCCAGTGCGTCCCCTTGGCGCGGTTTGGAAACAGCTCAGCAGGAGGGAAGTCAAGTTCGATTTTCATCCGTATTTCACCGAGCAAGTTACACAAATCCAGCGTCGAGCACCAGAAGTGAATCTTATTTTTCCACCCAAAGCGGGTTTAGGAAGATTGCATATCGCACAAATTCGAGTCACTTTTTTTCCTTTTGTTGTCTAGTCATTCGCCGTCTCAAATCCAAAGTAGCGGACTCGCCTCTGATTCTTTGCAAGTCCTGCAATACTGCTTGCCACCAAGCTGCTGCCTGTGTCCAACCAACTGTCGAGGCTTTTTGTTGATACCGTCTCGTCCACTCTCTTGCTTCGCACTCTTTTTGGTGCTCGATCATTTCTGGTGTGATCGGGCTGACGTAATTCTTGGGTCTTTCCAAGGGTGGCCCAAACAGTCTTGGGGCTTCTTTGGGTTTGCGTTTGGTTGCCATCGGTCATACCTTCATCCCCTTTGTCAATTCGGCCATCTTCGCCTTGATGTTGGCAGGCGGTGGTACGGCATTCTTTCGGTCAGATTCAATCTTTTTCAACGCCGCATCTTGGTTTGGCGGGGGAGGTGTGGTCATGTGCGCCACATCCTTGCCGGGAAGTCTTTGAGCCTGCGGAGCAACCCAATCCGCCCGGAAGGACTGCCAATTCCTCACCACACACTCGGTCAAGGCCTTCTCAAGCGTCCACCCTGCCTTCTGGGCCTGCTCGGCAATGGTGTTGACCACGAGCTCCGTGAGTTGAGCTTTCTTCGCTTTTCGATGTTTGACAAAAGATTCCCAAACTTCTGGTGACACGCCGACAGGCGCAGCGACCGAAGGACGCTTTGTATTCTTTTGGTTATTGGTTATTGGTTGTTGGTTATTGGTTGGTTGAACGTCCGTTGAACGAGTGCCAAGCCTACGAGCTGCGGATGCTTTACCTGCCCTTGACGCCTGTTCAGTTTTAGCCCTGAAATGCTCGATTTCTTGGTTTGCCCTGTTGTTCATCCACCCCATGTCAGTTGTTTCAAAGAACGTTTCTAAGACAAATTTGACCTCATTTTCGTGACCTTGCATCCCTATGTGACGTGCAACGAGCGCTACACTTGGGTTCAACGGATGTTCATGAAGGTAATACTCGTCGAGCAGGCGACGATAAGCCAAGTCTTCCAGAAGCGAAAGATTTCTTGTGTGACTTGCATAGTCACCAATGTTGAATTGATAGTAGTGCATCCCCGGACCTTAAACGCACCCCTTTGAAAGAAACAATCGGCAGGAGAAGGGGGGAACTCTTTTCGGTCTAAGGAGCTACCCAAGACCTAGCCGCTGTTTCAAAAACTATATCACACTTCTTTGACGAAGATTCCCTCTTCGTTCATATGGCCTTTCCGGTCCTTGATTTCTTCGTATGCCATCTCCAAGCAGTCGACCAAATTGATGTCCAGCAAAGCGCAGATGTTGATCAAGCAAACCACGGTGTCGCCAACGCCATCCATGATCTCTTTGAGGTCATCCTTGACCAGTGCATCCTTGAGTTCGTCCAGCTCTTCAGCGGCCTTTTTCCATTGCGCCAAAGGGGTACTGTTGGGGATGATTTTGCGTGCGGATGACCACTGAATAACGGCCAGTTCTAATTGTGCATAGCTCATGCTGTTTCCTTTTCTTTCTTGGGTTGGAACCATTCTGGTTTGAGGTATCGTAGCTCGTATTCACGGCCCTTAGGGATGTCTTCAATCCAATGAGAGACAGCACCCTTTGTGATGCCGAGAATTTTGGCGAGTTTGATGGCACTGCCAGCCAACTTGATTGCGTCTTGTTTTTTCATGTTTGGATTGTAGTTGATTTCTCTATACCAGTATAGACCCTTCAACTTTGTCGGGATTACTTTGCTAGACGGTTTAGGTGTGTATACTGCAACTGTCAAGAATCTTAAACAGGAAAATCCATGAACAACACCACGCAAACCTATCCCCGTCAGTCTGGAAATCACAAGCCTGAGCAGGTTTCAATCTTTGGCCCCTACACGCCCGAGAAAAAATATTCGGGTCAGATCGAGTTCTGGATTTCCATGATCGGTTCTTTTTTGGTTGGCTATTGGGTCCGATCTTTTTGGGGTTAAGATGAATGCCCAAATTTTTTTGGACATGGCAAAAAAAGCCTCCGAAACTTACATGAAAGATGGCAACTCTCGATTGGCTTTTCGTGTCGGATACCTTGAGACAACAATCAGAGAGCTTTGCTCTTTGCTGGATGACAGTGAAAAAATCATGCGCCTTCAACGAGATTTGATTGATGAAATGAAAAAGGGTATTTCCGCAAACCTGTAATTGCGGTATCACAAAGGAAAGTAAATGGCTTTAGTAGCAAAAGACAACGGAAACAAAGACTTCAAAAAGGTTCCAGCGGGAATTCATATTGCACGATGCTATTTGTTTGCCGATATGGGCGATCAAATCACCGAATACAGCTCTGGACAGCACAAGGTCAGGATTCAATGGGAGCTGCTTGGCAATGAACCCGATGGCACACCTATGACCGTTGAAATTGACGGCGTAGAGAAGCAAATGATCATTGGCAAGACCTACACCCTATCGTTGGCCGAAACATCGGCTTTACGCAAGGATTTGGAGTCTTGGCGCGGCATTCCTTTCACTCATTCTCAGCTCGATGGGTTTGAAGTCAAGAAAATTGTGGGCGCATACTGCATGTTGGCCATTTCTCACACGCAGAAAGATGGTCGAACCTATGTCAACGTCACTGGTGTTCGTCCTGTTTCTGCTGAATTCAGAAATGAAAAGCCGGACCCCGTGAACGATGTGGTCTATTTCGACATGACCGAACCCGATTGGGATGCCTTCAATTCTCTGCCTGATTGGATTAAAGAGAACATCAAAAAGTCCCCACAGTTTGCTGAGTTGCAAGACTTGACAAACAACATCGACGACATGGAAATTCCCTTCTAAACATGGCTTCACTCTACGCTTTGACAACCGAATTTCGTCAGACTATTGACGAAATGTTTGATGAAGACGGGGTGATGACGCCTCGTTTTGAGGAACTACACGGCCAGATCAGCGACAAGCTGTCACAGGTCGCCGCTTACATTCTGAACACAGAATTGGAAGTGGAGCAGGCAACAGCCGTGATCAAAAGGGTCACGGCATTGCGAGAGACCCAAAACAAGAAGTCTGAAAGATTGAAGAAATACCTTGCTGACCACATGAAAGCGGTAGGTAGGACTGAATTCTTGGCAGACGATGGGTCATTCAAAGTCAAGCTCTATCTCAATCGAGACAAATCAGTCTTGCTCGAGGAAGATGCTAAATTTCCGTCCGAGTTTTATGACGACCCGAAGCCACCTGAGCCATCAAAATCCAAGATCAAGCAGGCTTTGCTTGAGGGGAAAGAGATCGAAGGAGCTTCTATCGTCAGCAAGGACCGTTTAACTTTCAAATAGGACATCACATGGCAACTCAGCGCATCTATCTCGTCGGCACTCCAAGTGGCGACATTCGTTTGGTCAAGGCAAGTGTTCGATCACAGGCCTTGTCTTACGTGGCAAACTCAATGCTCACGCTTCGTGTTGCGTCACAAGATGATTTGGTGAGCGCCATTTCTTCTGGTAAGTCTGTTGAAAACGCAAGCTCGCCAGATCAAATGGATTTGCTGGACGAAACGAAGTAAGTTTCACGGGGGGAAAGCGGATGCCGTAGTCGCTAGGCCCACAGCTTAGAAAGACGCAGACGCAGCGAGTACCCCCACCTATAAGACAAGACATGAAAACATTCCAAGAAAAGAAAGAAGCATGGTGGGAGTGGCATAAAGCCAACCCTCATATCTGGCAATACTTTGAGCGCTTTGCCTACGAGGCGGTCAACAAGGACATCAAGAAGATCAGCCATTGGCTCATCATCAACAGAATTCGTTGGGAAACGTACATCATCACCACTGGCGAAGACTTCAAAATTCCCAATGACTACATTGCTTTCTATGCCCGACTTTGGCAAGCAAAACACCCTCAACACAAAGACCTGTTCAACACCAAACGAATGATTGGGGAAAGGGATATTCATGAGTAACGTCACACTTATCGTCAGTCTTTTGGCCCTTGGCGCAACGATCTTCTTTGGCGTTTTTACTTCTTTCTTTCCCTTCTTGCTGATCAAGATTGAAACATGGCTTTCTCGTCAATACGACGATTTTGCAATCCTTTTAAGATTTTCCCGCCTGCCATGCAGTATTTGAGAATCTCATCCGAAGCGCCCTCCATGTCTCCGCGCAAAACCTTTTGACGGAGGGTGCTTCGCTGTAATGTTCCCAGACCAACGTTGAAGCTAAAAGACACAAGAGCATCAAATTGACCTTGGGTAAGGGCAACTGGACAATACTGAGCCACGCCCCTCTCAAACCTTGCCAAATCACTTCTGAGAATTGCATTTACTTCATCCATTGAAAATGTGCGGGAGTCTTCAGTTTTAAGCTCAACGCTATCCCTGTCTTCCAGTTTTAGCCTTCCTTGTTCCGGGTAAAGGACGTGCCCCACACCCACGGTCCAAAGTCGTGCAGGGCAACGGTAAGGTTTCTGCCTCACTCCTTCGTGATGCTTGATGACCTCAATGGCTCTTGAGCTGACATTCATCACTTGCTGCCAAAAGAACGGCCACCAAAATGGAAAGTGATGATTGCGGCAAACATGATGCGCGTGTCTTCGTCCCAGAGCTGGTTTGCCATGTCATTGAAATCAGCACCATGAATCATGCCGTGGATAAAGATTCCAATGTCCAACAGGACCAACAAAGCATAAAACCCAATGGTCAAGATTGAACGAGTGGCCGCACGAATGTCTATAACCCACTGAGAAGCCCCTTTTCCGATCTCGATGTCATGAGAGTACAGGGCTTGCATTTCAGCCTGCTGAGCGCCGATTACAGCCTGTGTGGTGACAGCGCTTGTCTCGATCTCAAGCTGCTTGGTGTGAATGTCTTCGATTCGTTCCTGAGATTCAAATCCAAGTTGACGAAGTTGAAGCTCTTTTTCGATCTGCATTTGAGCCAAAGCAAGTTCATGCTTTTTGTCGGCCTTGTCTTGAAAGAACTCAAGGAACTTAGGAACGCCCGTCATCAAAAATGAGATCAGGGTAGAGAGTAGGGTGAGCATCATTCGCCTTTCGGTCTGTTGGGTTGTTCAAACTGTTCTATTTTTTTCTGTATTCGCTTTTCAGATTCTGCCATGCGTTTTTCTCTTCGGTCCATGTCCATGAACATCTTGGTCAGTATGGGCGTGATGATCAACACAATCGCCAGCACAAAGCAAGCCAAAGCAACAATCAATCTGTAAATGAGTTTATCCATACGGCCCACAGTTCCAACACGAAGAGAAGCATCAGAAACAGCGCCATTACGAGTTCCAATCTTTGTAGGTGCTCTTCCTCTCGTTGCCATGAGTCTTGCTGCTTTCTAATACGATCACGTTCTCGCCTTGCGGCTTGCTTCTCCTTGGCATTTTCGTATATCGCATTAAAGTTGTCCCACAATGGGCCAAGTTGAGGTGGAACATTCATCCCTCGCATCATCCCGCTTACTTTGGTATAGGCTCCATCAAGCTCATGCCTGATCTGAGAGAGCAAAAGAATATCTCGCGGGTCTGGCCTATCCATTGCATAGACCTCTTCTGATTTTGTGTCGTACAACTCAGATAGTTCTCGATGATGATGATAGAAGTCACCAACATGATTGACGAACTGTTGAACAATTTCGGCTTCTGTTGGAATGTGTTTGATAAACACTTCCTTTGACTTGGCAGGCTCACTGGGTGAGCTTGGAGCTTGAGTGGCTTGCTCGACCTTTGGCTTTCCAAATAGTCCACGCACAAGAAACCATATGCCCTTGACTTCTTTTACGATGTCTTTGGCATCTTCTGCTGCTTTTTTTATTTTCTGAACTTGGACCTTGCCATCCGACAAGGCTTCACAGCAATATTGGATGCCGCTGAAAGCACCCTGCATCGCCTTAATGGCTAACCCAATTGTGATTGGGTCAAGCACATTATTTAGCCTGTTGAATGATAGTTGTCCAAATAACTCCAGCCATTCCAAGAAGCATCACACCACAGGCCTTCAAAAGAATGCCTTCAAGCCGCTTCAGGCGAGCATTGATCTGTTCATATCGAAACGCACAAACCTCTTCGTGCGTATCGAGACGGGCGTCTGTTGTGTTGATGGTTGCCATTATTTAAACCTTGGTCCATTCAACCAAATTGTTGATGAAATTCGCACGCCAGATGTAACCGGAGTAACACGGTGATACAAGATTGACGGAAACGCAATGATGGTTCCCTTCGTCAGTGGTGCAATGTAGTCTTGGTATAGACGCATTTGAAACTCGCCGCCCTCAAATTCTGAAGGGTCATTCATTAAACACACCGCTGAGATTTTGCGGTCCGATGGCAAGCCAGCAAGCGGAAAAGTGTCTGTGTGCCAATCATAGTGTTGGTCAGGTCCGTATTGAGCGTATTGAATAGCTTCATGAAAATCAATTTCATAGTTCCAACAATTTTCCCTGTTGGCTTTTAAAGCGTGTTCATACATGATGCCTCCAAACCAGTGATCAGCAGGAGCAAATCTGACGGAAGTATTCCGCTGAGACAATTCCTTTTTTTCACCATCGGTTCCCATTGTTGCGTCATGCGGCTCAATCAAATTTAAGTCACGAACCGCCGCATCGCAGACCTCCAAAGGAACTTGCCCCAAAAGCCAAATTGGAAGATGTTGTGTCATGTCTTTTCCTGTAAACGTTTTTCAAGGGCCACGACTCTTTCAGCAAGAGCAACTGCGGCAACCAAGGCGGCATTGCCATAGGCTACGGAAAGTATACCGTCTTCGTTTGCATAAACAGCCTCTTGCAAGAATCGTTGAAGGCCTTGAGCTGACACACCAACTTGCGTCTCATCCATGTCAATACGGTCATAAATTCCATGCTTCAACAGCGCAAGCATTTCAACAAAATTCTCAGGTAAAGGCCTCCAATTTGTTTTCAGCGTTTCATCGGAGTTACCCGTAATAGTGCCGCCGCAAGTCAAGTTTGTTCCGTTGAACGTCAGGTTGGCAGAGCCCGCCGCCACACCAGCATTGTTGTAAATGACTTGAGTGGTTGTGCCAGCAACAGGTCCGGGGGGTCCGGTTGGTCCCGTTGGCCCCGGCGAACCAGTAAGTCCAGTTGGTCCAGTCGGTCCAGTTGGACCGGGGGAGCCTGTTGGGCCCGTTGGCCCCGGCGAACCAGTAAGTCCAGTTGGTCCAGTCGGTCCAGTTGGACCGGGGGAGCCTGTTGGGCCCGTGCCGCCCGTTGGGCCAGTGGGTCCGGTAGGTCCAACGGCCCAAGAACGTGAATCAGCACCCGAGTTGTATGTTCCGCCCGATGGAATATTGGTAAAGCCGGGCGCAAAGTGAAGCGTGCCTGTATCGCCGTTGTTCGAACAAATAAAAATCCAGTTGGCCCCGATAACTTGGCTGTCGGTGTACGCCTTCAACACCATATATCCCGAGTTGTAGGCGTTGCCTGCACCACTCGCGGGGACATAGAACAAAGCATTCCATGCTGGTACTGAAAAGCTCGTCACTGGCCCGATGTCAAAGTAACCCGCAGAGGCGAACGATTTGTTGACCGGAATAGCAATAACGCGAGCACTCCAAGTCACCGCGCTACCGCTCCAATACACGGAGCCGCCACCTGAGAGCGTCCACGGGGCATTGATGGTGCTGTAATCAACCGGGCCAGTGGGGCCAGTCGGTCCAGTCGGTCCGGGTGAGCCCGTAGTTCCCGTTGGGCCAGTGGGGCCAGTGGGGCCAGTCGGTCCAGTCGGTCCGGGTGAACCCGTAGTTCCTGTTGGGCCAGTGGGGCCAGTGGGGCCAGTTGGCCCCTGAGGAACGGTGAAGTTGAAGATTGCAGCGGAAGTGGTTCCGCTGTTTGTTACAGCAGCAGGGCCAGTCGTTGTCGTTCCAACGGAAACAGTGGCCGCAGAGCCTGTTGGACCCGTTGGCCCGGTTGGACCCGGAGAACCAGTTGTTCCAGTAGGCCCAGTTGGCCCAGTAGGACCAGTGGGGCCAGTTGGCCCCTGAGGAACGGTGAAGTTGAAGATTGCAGCGGAAGTGGTTCCACTGTTTGTTACAGCAGCAGGTCCAGTCGTTGTCGTTCCAACGGAAACAGTGGCAGCGGCCCCAGTCGGCCCGGTTGGGCCCGGTGACCCAGTTGGACCGGGCGAGCCAGTCGTTCCCGTTGGACCCGTTGGGCCAGTCGGTCCGGTTGGACCTTGAGGAACCGTAAAGTTAAAGACTGCGGCAGACGTGGTTCCACTATTTGTCACAGCGGCAGGGCCAGTAGTCGTGGTTCCAACAGCTACGGTTGCAGCGGAGCCCGTTGGACCTGTGGGCCCGGTTGGTCCGGGAGAGCC
>CAIPID010000325.1 GCA_903865015.1 uncultured beta proteobacterium
AGCAGCCAAAACGCGCTTGATACCTGCTGCTGCACACGTACGTAGGATCGCACCCACATTGCCTGGATCCTGAATCCTATCCAACATCACGACGGAATCTTTTAATCGCAGTGGTACTGTGTTGACCTTTGGCTGGACCACGAAGAGCACGCCCTGATCGGTATCGACACTCGTGAGACTACGCAGTAAGGTACCAGGCATTGAAATACAGACTTCGACATTGAGTTTTTCGATCAACTGACTGAGCGCGGGCTCATCGATCCGCTCCATATCGAAAATCGCATGCGTCGGTTGGCCTTTCGCAGTGAGCCATGACTCGCACAGATTCACGCCATCAAGCAATACAGGCTCCCCGCGACGACCCGCCGAGGACTGCCATTTGTACAATTGTTTAAACAATGGATTAGCGCGTGATTCGATCAGTTTCATTTAATTGGACTCCAGTAAAACGCGCACGGGTGCAAAACTGCGGCGGTGCACAGCGCTTGGGCCAAATTGTTTCAGCCTTGCCATATGTAATGCCGTGCCATAACCTTTATGTAAATTAAATCCATAATCCGGATATAGCGCGTGTAATCTTAATAAATCGTGATCTCTGGCCGTCTTGGCCAGAATAGAGGCCGCTGAAATCGCCTCGATCAGTGAATCCCCCTTTACGACGGTCCTGACCGCGCACAACAGTCTGGGAGGCTGATTGCCATCGACTAAGGCGAGCTCAGGCGCGATATGCAGACCTTCGACAGCTCGCTTCATGGCAAGCAATGTTGCCTGCAAAATATTGATCTGGTCGATTTCTTCGACCGTTGCTTTGGAAACCGACCAGGACAACGCCTTTTCTTGTATCTCCAAGGCCAGTGCATCGCGGCGTGAGGCGGTTAAAACTTTTGAATCTGCAAGTCCTGTAATTGGCCTTGATGGATCGAGGATGACCGCTGCGGCAAATACATCTCCGGCCAAAGGCCCCCTACCTGCCTCGTCGACACCCGCAACGAATGTTGCCTCTTGAGAAAGACTGGCAAACAAGTCTGCCTGATGCGTGGAGACGCGCGAAGTACGTGTTTTTTTAACGGTGCTCATCGAGTACTTGCAATATCGCATTCGCAGCACGAGTTGGCGTATCGCACTGGAGTGTGTGATGTAAATCTGTAAATCTGCGTTTGATCTGCTCTGCCCGATGATCGTTAATCAACAAATCCCATACCTCGCTGGCAAGCTTGTCTGGTGTGGCATCGTCCTGCAATAACTCAGGCACGACAAAATCGTTCGACAATACATTGGGTAACCCTACCCAGGGCAAATATGGACGTTGTTGTCCAGATTTCCAGGCCATGATTTTGCGCATCAAAGGAGAGAGAACATACGAAATCACCATCGGACATTTAAATAATGCCGCTTCAAGTGTTGCCGTGCCACTCGTCACAAGGCTGACATCACAGGCCTCAAGCACATCCCAGGCAATAGGACGACCTGCTGCCTGTTCTGCTGATGCACGCACACATCGCAAATTAGGCACTGGGTAAAGGTGTAGAAATTGATTAAATTCAGCTTCACGCTGTGCATTGACCATCGGCACAACGCATACCAGGCCCGGGTCGCGTTTAACCAGTTGTTGTGCGGCTTGTAAAAATCGAGGTGCCATCAGTTTGATTTCAGATGCACGACTACCTGGCAAGATCGCAAGCACACGACTGTTTAGCTCGATTCCGAGTCGCACACGAGCGGCATCCTGATCTTTCTCAATTGATATGGCATCAGCAAGCGGATGGCCCACGTAGGTCACAGGGATATTTTCTTTGCGGTAGATGGCTTCTTCGAAGGGAAACAAAACAAGCATGTGCGATACAGCTTGCTTGATGAAATGAATCCGTTCGTATCGCCAAGCCCAGATCGATGGGCCGACAAAGTGGATGGTAGGAATCCCTGCGGACTTTAATTGGTGCTCTAAGCGTAAATTAAAATCTGGTGCATCGACGCCCAAAAAAATCTCGGGGTGATCGCTAAGCCACTTTTTTTTAACGTCGCGGTAGGTGCGTATTAGCGTTGGTAAACGCTTGAGGGCATCCACATAGCCAAACACGGAGAGCGCATGCATTGGGTGCCAGATATTGACGCCCTGACCAGCAAGTTGCGGACCACCAATCCCCTCGGTCAATACCGTGGGGTCTGCATTCTTTAGCCCCGCCAGAACCCTTGCGGCGATCAGATCACCCGAAGGCTCGCCAGCAACGATCCCAAGGCGCCACGTCATGGTCTGATGATGCCCCGTTCACTTTTATCTAGGAAGTCGAGTAGTGTTTGTAAGGCATCGGCAACCGCTGGCTCAGCGGCCTGACGATCGCGCAACTCTATTTTTGCATCATCAAGAGAGAGGCCGCGGCGATAGATAATCTTATAAGCATCGCGCAATGCTGAGATAGACTCTGCAGAAAATCCACGACGTTTAAGTCCTTCGCTATTAATTCCAACTGGCACGCACGGATTACCTGCACTCATGACATAAGGCGGTATATCTTTATGCACAGCACTCTGTCCGCCAGTCATGCTGTGCGCGCCAATACGGCCGAATTGATGCACCGCCGCGAGACCGCCGACAATCGCCCAGTCACCAATATGGACATGCCCGCCCATTTGCACGCCATTGGCAAGAATAACCTGACTACCAATCTGGCAATCGTGCGCGACATGGACGTAAGCCATAATCCAGTTATCGGACCCTAAGCGGGTAATGCCGCCATCCTGCGTTGTCCCAGTGTTGATGGTGACATACTCGCGAACCATATTGCGATCGCCCATGACTAGACGTGTGGGTTCACCCGCATATTTTTTATCCTGCGGCATGCCGCCGACAGAACAAAACCGGTAGAAATGGTTGTGCTCTCCAATCGCTGTATGTCCATCAATGACACAATGCGAGCCAACCACGGTGTGGGCACCAATAGTAACGTCAGGACCGATGATCGAATAAGCACCAACGGCAACGCTTGGGTGTAATTGCGCCTTTGGATCAATCAGCGCAGTAGGATGAATCAACGCACTCATTTACTTTTCCATAGGTCGAATTGCACACATCAGCTTTGCTTGCGCAACAGACTCACCATCGACAAATGCATGTGCCTGGTATTTGCAAATTTTGCGGCTTAAACGCTCGGCAACGACTTCAATGTGTAACTGATCACCCGGTACAACCGGCCGACGAAAACGCGCCTCGTCGATCCCGACAAAGTAATAGAGAATTTCTTCGTTCTTTGGTTTGAGGCCAGTCTCATCAGCAAAAGAAAAAATGGCAGCGGCTTGTGCCATGGCCTCGAGAATCAGTACGCCAGGCATCACGGGATGATGGGGAAAGTGACCTGTAAAAAAAGGTTCGTTAATCGAGACGTTTTTTAAGGCCTTGATTGACTTGCCCGGTACCATTTCAATGACACGATCGATCAGCAACATCGGGTAACGATGCGGCAAGCTTTCGAGAATACCTTTAATGTCTAATTCCATGGCTAAATCCTGTCGTGCGGAGGTGAGTGCGAATTACCGCTCATTTTGAGGGGGAATAAAATACGTAATTAGTCTTTTTCAAGCTTGCGTAAACGCTTACGCAATGTCGAGAGTTGCTGCAGTACCGCTGCATTTTTCTGCCATTCGATATGTTCTGCAAACGGGAACACACCCGTATAACGACCTGGTTTTGTAACGTTCGCGGTGATTGCCGTACCACCCGATACATGAACATCGTCACCGATGGTCAAATGGCCGGATATCATCGACGCACCACCGATTGTGCAGCGTGAGCCAATCTTAGTCGATCCTGCGACACCCACGCAGGCGGCCATCGCAGTGTGTGCTCCGATGTGACAGTTATGACCAATCATGATCTGATTATCGAGCTTGACGCCGTCCTCAAGGATGGTGTTTTCGAGGGCACCACGATCGACTGTCGTATTGGCACCGATTTCTACATCGTTACCAATGACGAGGCTGCCGAGTTGTGGGATTTTGCCCCAGGCACCACGTGCAAGTGTAGGATCAGGTGCAAAACCAAATCCATCCGCCCCAAGTACCGCACCACTGTGAATAATCGCGCGGGCACCGAGCTTGACACCGTCGTATATGGAAACACGTGGATGTAAAACGCTTGAGGCGCCAATCTCGACATCAGCACCAATCACACATCCAGCAGAAATCACCGACATTGCATCAATTTTGCAACGTGGGCCTATTACCACATGAGGTCCTACGGTTACGCTCTTAGCAAGCACTGCGGTTGGATCAATGACTGCACTGGGATGAATCGTTGTTTCGCGTGCGGCTTGGCGTGCCCAG
Organism: uncultured beta proteobacterium; assembly: GCA_903865015.1. GTDB lineage: Bacteria > Pseudomonadota > Gammaproteobacteria > Burkholderiales > Burkholderiaceae_B > Zwartia. The sequence continues at coordinate 4,318 of CAIPID010000325.1, forward strand.
TCAAACCACTGGGCAATTCGCGCATACAGTAAGTAAGGATGTTTACAAACGACTCGGGCAAAAGGCTGGATGCTTGTGGATGCCCCAAGTTGCTCATCGATCTCAGGCAAAACAATCACAGCACAGGCTTGCGTCAGCGCAAGCTGGTCGAGATATTTGGGATGAACAATGAAAGATATTTCGCTCGGGCCGGCATTTGCCAATGAGCCAATCCCTGTTATACGAGGATTTACCCACTGGTCAATGCCTGGAACGATTTTCTGAACGAGACCACCAGGAATAGCACGCAACAAGTCAGAAAGCGTAGGTGCCCGGTCGGGGTTTAACAGAACGGGCATACTTATTTCTTGATTACTTGCCGAGCGACTGGATCACCTTGTCGGTGATGTCGATACGTGGGTTAACGGTGACGGCATCTTGAATGATGACGTCATAGTTTTCCTGCTCAGAGATACGCTTGATCGCAACGTTGGCTTTTTCAACAATTGATGCAAACTCTTCGTTGCGTCGGCGGTTGAAATCCTCTTGGAATTCACGGCGTTTACGCTGAAGATCTGCATCAATATTCGCTAATTCACGCTGACGCTTGTTACGATCTGATTCTGAAAGGACAGGTGCGTCTTTTTCGAATTTCTGTGCAGAGCTGCGCAAGTTGTTAGCCAAACGCTCCAGATCATCATTGCGTTTTTTAAATTCGCCTTCAATTTTTGACTGTGCTGCTTTAGCAGGTGCAGAGTCGCGCAAGATGCGCTCGGTATTTACAAAACCTAGTTTTGTGCCTTGTGCCTGGGCAGAACCGAAGCCAACTGCAGTGCAGGCTATGGTCGCTGATGCAAGCATCCAGGCCAGACGTTTGGAAATCGAGGTAGTGCGGATTGCTTTGATAGATACAGACATTATTTAAATCTCTCGTAAAAACAAAATTTCAGCTTGCTATTGTGCCATTAAATGACACTTAGAAACCGGTTCCAATCTGGAACTGGAAAACCTGGGTATTGTCAGATTCCTGAGCATTGAGTGGCTTAGCATAAGACAGCTGCAACGGGCCCAGTGGTGAAATCCATGTCAGACCAATACCGGCCGAGTAACGGATTTGACTCAAATTAATCGCTGTGTCATTGCCATAGCCGTCAGTGCCATAAACTTGACCGCCGTCAGCAAAGACAAACCAGCGCAATGTGCGGTCTTGATTGGTGCCAGGGAATGGCAGGTAGAACTGAACGTTACCGACGACTCGTTTGGAACCGCCAAGATACGTACCTGTCAGCAAATCTCTAGGACCTAGTGAGTTGGTGGAATAGCCACGAACAGTACCTATACCACCAGCGTAAATGTTTTTGATAATCGGATACTGATTGTCACTATAACTCTTACCATAATCGAACATGGCATTAAAAGCTATAGTGTAGTCACGTCCAAGCGGCACATAGAGCTGTTGTTGGGCAGAGACGAGGTAGTACTGAAGTGATCCCGTGCCAACATCCGTTTTTAAGCGCGTATATGAGCCTTTTGTTGGTACGAGTGCACTGTCACGCAAATCTTTTGACCAACCCGCATTCAAAATGGCAGCGTTAGTCGTATCACCGTAGTTGTAAACATATTCTTGATAAGCCAAAGGTGAGTTGTCATACAAAGAAATCGTATTTCTTTCGAGAGACACACCAGCAAATATACGATCAAACTCCGTGATCGGGACGCCGAAGCTTAGAGCGGCCCCCATCGTCGTCACCTGATACATCCCAGTGTTATTAGAATACGGAGTCACTGTGCGGTAGTACAAAGAAGTTGTCCGACTAATACCGTCATTAGTAAAGTACGGGTCCGTATGTGCTAAGACTGCAGTACGGTTGTAAGCACTGGTATTGACGTTTAACGTCAGATTTGTGCCGCTACCAAATACGTTCTGCTCAGTGATACCTGCAGAAAGAATCACACCATCAACCTGACCGTATCCTACCCCGAGAGTCACCATACCTGTTGGTTTTTCAGTAACAGGAATATTCACATCAACCTGATCTGGCGAACCTGGAACTGGCTCAGTGTTAACCTTTACGTCGGTAAAATAGCCCAAACGATCAAGACGATCACGCGAAAGTTTAAGTTTGCCCGAGTCGTACCAGGCAGCCTCTTGCTGCCTCAGTTCGCGGCGAACGACTTCGTCTTTTGTGCGGTGATTGCCAACGACCTGGATACGGCGAACGTAAACACGACGACTTGGATCAACATAGAACGTAAGATCTGCGGTCTGTTTTTCGCGATTAAGTGCAGGGTTAGGGTTGACGTTAGCAAAAGCATACCCAAGACTGCCAAGATAGTCCGTAATACCTTTGGCAGTCGCATTGGTTTGCGCGCCGTTAAAGAGCTCGCCGGCTTTGACCAGCACGAGCTGATTAATTTCTGCATCCAGACCCAGAAGTTCACCGGCTAACTTAACGCTCGTCACCGTGTAGGGCTGGCCTTCACTGATCGTAATGGTGATGAACATCTCTTTACGATCAGGTGAAATCGTTACCTGTGGTGGCTCGGATTTAAACTCGAGGTATCCACGGTCAAGGTAATACGAGCGAAGCCTTTCAATATCACGGTCAAGTTTTTCGCGTGAGTATTTATCTGCGTCGGTATACCAAGTCAGCCAACCCGTGGTGGTGAGGTTAAACAAACCCAACAGATCGCTTTCCGAAAAGGCTGAGTTACCAACAATTTTAATTTCTTTGATTTTGGCAACTGAGCCTTCAAAAATATCAAAATTGATACCCACCCGGTTGCGCGGTAAAGGTGTGACGGTTGCGTTAATTTCCGTACCGTATTTACCTTTACCGAGATACTGCTGTTTGAGTTCAAACTCAGCCTGCTCAAGCATCGACTGATCAAAGACGCGCCCTTCCCCAAAACCCACTTGCTTAAGCGAGTCAATGATGGCTTTTGATTCAAACTCTCTCATGCCCGTAAACGAGACGGAAGCAATGGTTGGACGTTCCTGAACCACAACGATAACGACCCGGTTTGAGGTGTCAATTCGGACATCGTTGAACAAACCCGTTGCATACAGTCGCCGGACAGACTCTGTCGCCAGTTCGTCGGTAAATTTTTCACCGACTTTGACGGGCAGCTGCGCAAAAATCGTACCCGGCTCAGTGCGCTGGATGCCATCAACTCTGATGTCGCTGACGACAAAAGGTGTAAATGCGTGCGCGGCAACCGGTAGTAAAAAAGACAGTGCCAGAACGATATTGCGAGCAATACCAGTGATACCAGCGAGATATCGGGCGCAAAAAAGGTTCCAGCTGAACATCCTAGGCAATCCTTGAGATTTGTAATAAAAAGTACAAGCAATTCTGCGATTTTAAAGCAGAAGTACGCTAGGTGAAAATACGCATCAAATCATTGAACAGTGCGAGTGCCATTAAACCACCCAGCAATGAGATACCCACACGCTGTCCGATTTCAGCCCACCGGGGAGATGGGGGGCTACCTCGTACGATTTCAATAAGATAGTACAGCAGATGGCCGCCATCAAGCATCGGGATGGGAAGTAAATTCAGAACCCCAAGGCTGACACTGACAAGTGCTAAAAATGAAAGGTAGGCGGTCCATCCTATGCGAGCAGATTGCCCAGCGTAATCTGCAATCGTGACAGGACCACTGATGTTTTTCCAGGAGACTTCCCCTACTACCATTTTCCCCATCATTTTCAGGGAAAACCAAGCGGTTTCAACCGTTCTAGTCATCCCGCGCAGGATGCTGTCAATAGGCCCGTAACGCACATTCACCATAGGAATGTCGCCACCCAACTGAACCCCTATTCTGCCGACAACCTGTCCGGAATCGAGCTTGAAAGAGGCAGGGATCAGTGTCACGCTGATCAGGGAACCCTCGCGTTCAATCTGCAAAGGTAAATCCTGATCAGGATATTGCTGGACGGTCGATATAAAAATATTTATATCCGGATGATCAATATTCGCAACGCGTGTAATAGTATCTCCAGTCAACAATCCTGCCTTGGCACCGACAGAGTCTGCAACGACTGAACGGATTTTAGGCGTGGAGCCACCAAGCGTTAGTCCTGCTGAGCGCAATGGATCTTCTTTAGAGGGATCCTGAACGCGAGGCAATTCAAGCTGACGTGACAAGCTAGTGCCAAGGTGATCAATGGTCAGCTCAACTGAACGCGCCTCGGTGTCAGATTGCAGGAGTTCCCAGCGTAGTTCACTCCAGGATTGAATAGCCTGATCATTAATCGCTGTAATACGGTCACCAGCAACTAATCCTGCCTTGGCAGCCGCACTTTGCGGTGTTGGAGTTCCTAATATGGCGGCAGGCTCTTGGGTGCCTGCAAAGTTTAAAAAGGCATAAAACAGTACGGCCAGCAGCAAGTTAAATACCGGGCCTGCAGCAACAATGGCAAATCGTCGACCGACTGATTGCGATTGAAAACTGTCTTTGCGTAAAGTCGCAGCATCACCGACATTTTCGTCAAGCATTTTGACGTAACCACCCAGCGGGATCGCTGACAGCGCCCATTCAGTGCCGTGGCGGTCAACTCTTTTGATTAAGATTCGACCAAAGCCAAGTGAAAATCTGAGAATTTTCACACCGCAGTAGCGCGCAACCCAATAATGGCCCAATTCATGAAAGGTAATCAGAATACCCAGGGTTAAGAAAAAAGAAATCAGGGTGAAAATCATTTCGTTTGGCTCAGAAACAACTCATTAACATTCATCTGGAAACTAGGCTGGAATTAGCAGCAAAGGTTCGAGCCATTTGATCGGCCGCAAGTACGTCTTCTAGAGAATTAAAGGCTGGCGTTGAAAAACCTGCGTGCCAGTCCAGCGTATGGTCGATGATGCGGGAGATGTTTGTATAAGCGGTGCGGCGGTTTAAAAAGGCATCCACTGCAATTTCGTTTGCGGCATTCAGAGCAATGCAAGCACCCTGTCCAGCCTTTAAAGCCTGAAACGAAAGGTTCAAACAGGGAAACTGCTCGATGTCGGGTTCAGCAAAATCAAGCCGTCCTGCCAAGGCAAGATCGAGCATACCAACCCCAGATTTAATCCTTTTGGGGAATCCCAAACCATAGGCGATAGGTGTACGCATATCCGGCTGACCCAGTTGCGCAAGTACTGAGCCATCTTCGTACTCAACCATTGAATGCACAACGCTCTGTGGGTGAATGACAACGCTGATACGTTCTGCAGGCATGGCAAAAAGCCAGTGCGCTTCGATCACCTCAAGCCCTTTATTGAGCATGGTGGCCGAGTCAACAGAGATTTTCCGACCCATACTCCAGTTTGGATGTGCACAGGCTTGTTCTGGCGTCACTTCGTTGAGTTCAGACCACTGGCGGGTACGAAACGGGCCGCCTGAAGCGGTCAAAATTAATCTGCGCACACCGGCTGCAGGACCTGACGGTGCACTCGCGCGGCCATCGTGAGGTAAACATTGAAAGATCGCGTTATGTTCGCTGTCAATTGGCAGAAGCTCTGCACCGTTATCCCTGACAGCGGCCATAAACAAAGAGCCGGCAGCGACAAGTGCCTCTTTATTGGCAAGTAAGACCCTTTTGCCAGCTTGCGCGGCCGCTAGAGCCGCTGGCAAACCCGCAGCGCCGACAATGGCTGCCATGACTACATCGCACTGTGCGTCAGCAGCCGTATCGGCCAAGGCATGTGCACCGACGCGAATTTCGGGTGGGCGCATGGATGCGGGCCACATACTGCGAAATCTGATTGCCGCATGATCATCTGGGACAATCACAACCTGTGCACTGGTCGACTGAGCTTGAAGGGCTAGCTGATCAATCCGACTATGTGCGGAAAGTGCATACACAGAAAATTTATCAGGGTGTCGAGTAATCACGTCCAGCGTGCTTTGACCAATCGATCCCGTCGAGCCAAGAACCGTGATACGCGAGACATCTACCATGGGAGCAAACCTGGGGAAAATTCAGTCATCAAGAAAGCAAGCGGCACGACAGCAACAACAGCATCAATCCGATCGTAGACGCCGCCATGACCGGGTAGCAAATGACTGGAGTCCTTGATACCCGCACGCCTTTTGAGGAGGGACTCAAACAAATCACCAATAATGGATAGCGCACCGAGCAAGACTGCGCAAACCATAGCCCCTGCCAGTGACCAATGCGCGGCAAGGGATGCACCAAAGCTTGCTGGCCAAAAAGACGATATGACAATCCACAGCACAACCGCTACGATCCCTGCGATTGCTCCTTCGATTGTTTTGCCAGGGCTGATTGCGGGCGCAAGCTTATGCCGCCCGAATGCTTTACCGGCGAAATAGGCAGAAATATCTGCAACCCAAATTAAAATGAGCAGTGACAGCACATAGGGTGCGCCATGATGGATATAAATATAAGCAAGCGCTGCCCACGTAGTATATAGAGACACGGGCGCAAAAAAAGTCCACCCAATACTGCGGGCCGGACTCTGAGCGCGTCCTTGCAACACGGCAGGGATCACCGCAAAGAGCCAGACGCATGCACTGAGGACGGTGCAGATTAAAAACCAGTAGTAAATAGGATGCTGTTGATTAATCCAGTCATTTGCCTGAAGCAGTGAAAGGATAAAAAGTCCAATCCCAACCAGTATAGGTAATGATTTAGAGCCCGGCATCGTGAGCTTGACCCATTCCCACCCGGCACAGCCACAAGCAATTGCCAAAAACCCAAGGAAATGCCATAAAGACGGCACAGCA
>CAIPID010000326.1 GCA_903865015.1 uncultured beta proteobacterium
GTCAATAATATCGGTACGGGTTGCTTCGGCCAGACTCCAGTTTGCGCCACCCGCATCGCGCACGCTGGTGAATCCGCGCATCAGGATTCCCGACAGGATCGGCACTGCGCGCAAGGTTGCCAGTGCGTTGGGCAGGTTTGCATTCAAGCCCAGATTGACCTGTGAGGCCACAATATGCGTATGGCAATCGATCATGCCAGGCATAACAGTCAGGCCTTTAGCATTGATTATTTGCGCACCGTCAGGGGCCTTGAGACCCACCCCGGTCTGGCTGATTTTGCCGTTTTCGATCAACACATCAGCGGGTTTGACGGTCAGTGCAACTACATCAAGGACGTTGCCGCCCTGAATCAATATGGCTGTCATGAGGATTTAAGCTTTATTTCAAAATAGTAAAAATGATTATTCCATATAGTTGACAGGATTCGGTTAAAAAGGAGGTCATCTTTTAATTGTTTTGCTTATTCTTTGCCTAACCATGTCAGATCATCCGCAATCAACTATCCGTGTGCGCCGTCCTCCGCATAGGCCTGCGTTTGATCCGCATACGCAGCCCTGGGTGGCTTCAACACTTGCTTTCGAGGCCGTGCCCACTGAACACTTGAGTATTGAAGCAGTGAGATCTGTTTTGTCATCCAACATTCAGCGACCACTTGATATCCCGGATGAGTCCGCGCGTCGTCATCCCGGACGCGAAGGCACCCCGGTTGAGGCCGCAGTGCTCGTGCCACTTGTGATGCGTCCTGAGGGGCTAACTGTGTTGTTGACGCAACGCACGGCACATTTGAACGATCATGCAGGGCAGATTAGTTTTCCTGGCGGCAAGATCGAGACCACGGATGAGGACGCTGTCGCTGCAGCGCTACGCGAGACAGAGGAAGAAACCGGTTTGTCCAGACAGTTTGTCCAGGTGCTTGGAGGCTTGCCACGATATTTGACCGCGACAGGCTTTGCCATTAGTCCGATTACTGCACTGGTTGAACCTGGTTTTACCTTAAGCCCGGATAGCTTCGAAGTCGCCGAGGTCTTTGAAGTGCCGTTGTCCTTCCTGACTAATCCAGCGAATTTTCGTTTGCATCGTGCAGAATTAGCAGACGGCACGACGCGTCAGTATTATTCTGCGCCTTGGAATCAATATTTTATCTGGGGCGCTACGGCAGCGATGCTACTTGGCATGTGTCAGATTCTGTCAGAGGCCGCGCGACGCGACTAAAGTATTGCGTTGAACTTCAGCGCGATTAACTTTAGTACGAATCGTGTGACGCTTTAGCCTCAATCAGCCTCAAGTACAAAGCGTGTCTTGCCGCATTGATTTCACCACGCCCAAGTGCCGCGAGTACGCCGCAGTTAGGCTCGTGCTGATGTGTGCAATTGTAAAAACGGCATGCGGGAATATGTGGGCTAAATTCTGGAAATCCTTGCTCGATCTCCTCACGGCTTAAATGCAGTAAACCAAAACCCTGAAAGCCCGGTGAATCAATGAGCTCTCCACCACCGTTTGGTAAGTGATAGAGGCGTGTACTAGTTGTCGTGTGCTTACCCGCACCCAGTGCAACGGAGTGCTCGCGTGTGGCGGCAAGCGCTAAGGGCACCAGTGTATTGAGCAGGGTTGATTTACCCATCGCGCTCTGCCCCAGGAGCATAGAGGTTTTACCTTTCAGTAAAGGCAAGATCAAGCTTTCAACTTGGGTCGTGTCTTTCGCACAAATTTCAATGATTTGAACGCCGAGTTGCTGAAAGGGGGCGAGTTTGGCTCGTGCGGCGTCAAGCCCATCGACCAGATCAACTTTATTGAGTACGATGATCGGCGTGATATTCGCCGACCAAGCGCCAGCCAGAGATCTGCCGAGTAAATCATCAGAAAAGTTAGGCGCCACAGCAATGACGATCAGGAGTTGATCGACATTGGCTGCAAACTGTTTGCTGCGGTTTTCGTCTGAACGGTACAGCAGATTTTTGCGCTCGCGTATTTTTTCGAGAGCGGCCTCGTCGGCTCCTTGCATAGTGATTTCAACATAGTCACCGACCGCGGCATCATTTTTTTTACCACGGGGAAAGCACTTAATCAGCGCACCATCCTGCACCTCAACGGTGTAGTGTCTGCCGTGCGCCGCAATTACGCGTCCCTGCACGAGTTCGGTCATGATGCGAGGATATGACGAATACGGATGGCTGCCGGCGGATGGCTATCGTAAAAAGAAGAATGGATCGGATCGGGGGTTAAGGTCGACGCGTTGTCGTCGACTAATTTGACCAGTGCTGAGACAAGCTCCTGAGCTGAGCTCTGGCTGGTGGCGAACTGATCGGCCTGGAATTCGTCTTTGCGTGATAACCAGCTAAATAGCGGGGTCAGTGCGAAAGTGAATACGGGGATCACCATGAAAAACAAAATCAATGCCATCGCATCATTTCGCGTCCCCATTTTCGGGATAACGCCAAGATCCGTATAGAACCAGGCTTGCTGCGCGAGCCAGCCCAGAATCGCAAAAAAGAATAGCGCACCAGCAAAGCTCATCACCATGCGTTTGATCACGTGGTGATGTTTAAAGTGTCCGAGTTCGTGGGCGAGCACGGCGATGATCTCGTCGGTGGTCAGTCGGGATAACAACGTGTCGAAAAAGACGATGCGTCGCGTGCGGCCAAATCCTGTGAAATAGGCATTGCCATGGGCTGAGCGCTTGGAGCCATCCATGACAAACAGCCCGTTGAGTGCAAAGCCACAGCGTTGAGCAAGCCCGTTAATACTTGAGGCGAGATTCTCGTCAGAGAGTGGGGTGAATTTATTAAATAGTGGTGCGATCCAGGTCGGATAGATGAGCAAGGCAAGGATATTGAATACGGACCAGAGTCCCCAGGCCCACAGCCACCATAAAGAGCCGGCCTCTGCCATCAGCCACAACACGGCTGCAAGCAGTGGCAATCCCATCACCGCAGCGACAATAATGCCCTTTATCGTATCGCCGACGAATAAACCGGGCGTCATGCGGTTAAAGCCGAATTTGGCCTCCAGGCCAAATTGCCGGTAAATCGAGAACGGCAAGCCTAGGAGCCCTAAAAAGACACCGAGCGAGACCATGAGGAGGATTTGACGAAGTAAATCGTTGCTGCTGAGCGTGCTGACAAAATTATCAAGGATTTGTAATCCGCCCAGGAGCGTCAACCCCACCAAAATCATTGCATCAAATATTGTCTCGAAAATCGCCAGACGGACACGCGCGACGGTATAGTCCGCGGCACGCTGATGGCTGGTCAGCCCAATACGCGAGGCAAACTCCTCTGGCACGGCGGCGCGATTGCGTTGCACATGGCGAATCTGACGTGTAGCCAGCCACAGGCGAACGGTAAGTGTGCAGAGTAGAAAAACGATAAAAAGGGTGGTGAGCATAAGACCTGTCGTCGGGCGCGAGCCACTGTTTAAAGCGCTCTATCAGAGCGCATGTGAGAAAATCACGTTTTAACTGGATGATTATATGGCCAACACCACTGCCAAGCCTGCAAAAAACGGTTCTAAGACTGCCAGTACGACTGGTCCGACCAACGAATTCCGTCTGGTTTGGCTAGACATGGAAATGACGGGCCTGGATCCTGACAAAGAACGCATTATCGAAGTCGCGATCGTGATTACAGAACCCGACCTGACAGTGGTCGCTGAGGGCCCGGTACTGGTGATCCATCAGGACGACGCAATCCTCGATGGCATGGACAAGTGGAATACCTCGACGCACGGTAAAAGCGGCCTGATCGATAAGGTGAAAGCCTCGACCATGACGGAGTCCGAGGCTGAGGACGTGCTCATCGCCTTTATGTCGCAATATGTGCCAGCAGGTAAGTCCCCACTATGTGGCAATACCGTGAGCCAGGATCGGCGGTTTATGTTTAATTACATGCCAAAACTGGAGCAGTTTTTCCATTACCGTACGATTGATGTCAGCACACTCAAAGAGCTCGCACGCAGATGGAATCCGGCTTTGCTCAAAGGTTTTGAAAAACACAGCAAACATCAGGCTCTGGCAGATATTCACGAGTCTATCGAAGAGCTTAAGTACTACCGGGAAACCTTTATCAAGCTTTGAGTGACTTGTGTTGCATGGCATCAATCACCACAGCGGGAGCACCCCCAAAGCGCTTGAATACGCTTTGGGCTAAGGGCTCGTGCTGGGGATTGTCGGGCGAGAGTTGCTGTTCGAGATATATCTCGCTTGCTGCGAATATCTTCCAGTACAACCTTTCACATAAAGCGCGGGCAGTTTGTCCAGCCCAAGGGGTTGGCAACATCGCCGCCGGTAACTGTGGATCATGCAGCACCACGCGTCGCCAGGCATGGATCAGCAGCGCGCGTAGCATATGCGCGAGTTTTGGGTCGATTTCAGATTCTGTTAGCGCCTCAAAAGGCGCAAAACGCTCATAAAACCTTTGATATTGCTCAGATAAGTCTTGCAGATTCCAGCATTGACTCGCCAGACTCGCAATAGGCAGACCTGACGGTGCGGCATTGTCATTGGCATGCAAAACAAGGGCTAAGTCAGGCAGGCCGAGTTTTTCCAGAATATCGTGTGCGATCTGGGGGTTTGCGTGCGGATGAGCGAATACTCCAGGGGCGATCACACCGAAGCCTTCCCAGACCAGTTGGTCGCGTAATGCTGTTCTCTCCGCCAGGCCATGGCTACCAAAGCGGGGCAAAATCACGACCGTCCAGGAGTCATCCCAGTCCATGGGCGGGCCTATATAAATCCGGGGCGAGGCGCGAGCCGTCAGTTTGAGCCCTTGCTCGGCA
>CAIPID010000327.1 GCA_903865015.1 uncultured beta proteobacterium
AGCTAGTCCGCACACATCAAGAATACGCAACCTTATCGGAAAAAGATCAAAAGTCAGTCTCTACGCCGATTCCTTTTCATCCCGGTGCGGCTAAATACCTGAAAGAAAAAGGTATCAGTCTTGATTGAGTCTCGCAGCATATTTCAATTGCTGAGCGTTACTTGAAATAATTCGAATACTAGTTATGAGCACACGCAAGTGTGCTCGATTTTTAATTGGAAAGTGAAATGACCCAGCCTTCGGTTGCCGATGCCACACAAGAACAGTTAGACGCTTTTATCAAGGAAGAGGAGGGGAACGCGAACGATTATCGTGGACCTCTGGCGGTATTCATCACGCTAGTTGCCGTTGCCTTGTCTATATTCCATCTGTATGCGGCATATGAAATCGTACCAACTCAAGAGCTGCGCACCATACACGTTGGTTTGGTCTTGTTTCTTGTTTACTTAAGTTTTCCACTCTCGGGATATTTTAAAAACCGGCTGATGTGGTGGGATGTCCTCTGTGCGTTAGCTGCCCTCTTTATCGTCTACTACATCTTGAGTGGTGGCGACGACTTCTCCGATAGAAATACTGCACCTAATCACATGGATGTGACCGTAGGCGTTGTGTTTATCCTCTTGATCCTTGAGGCCGTGAGACGTACTAACGGCATGATTTTACTGACCGTCACGGTGCTCTTTATCCTCTATGCCTTGTTTGGTAACTATTTACCTGCGCCCTGGACGCATAAAGGCTATGACATTGATCGTTTCGTCGGTTACATGTATATGACTCTTGAGGGGATTTTTGGTACAGCGGTTGATGTGTCCGCCACACTGATTATTTTGTTCACAATCTTTGGTGCCTTTTTGCAGTTCACTGGTGCGGGAAAATTTTTCATTGATTTCTCTTTTGCCGCGATGGGAGGAAAGTCCTCTGGTGTAGGTCGCACGATTGTGATGTCATCGTTTTTACTGGGAGGGCCTTCGGGATCGGGAGTCGCGACCACGGTGACCGTTGGTTCTGTTGCCGCACCCATGCTTGAGAAGGTAGGCTATGACCGAAATGCTGCAGGGGGGTTGCTGGCAGCAGGCGGTTTAGGAGCGATCATTTCTCCTCCCGTACTGGGCGCGGCTGCTTTTTTGATTGCTGACTTCCTTAAGATTTCGTATCTGGATGTCTTGTTAATGGCGTGTATTCCAACGGTATTGTTTTACCTTGGCTTGTTTGTCATGGTTGAAATCGATGTGCGTAAATACGGGATGAAAAATATTCATTTCGAACTCGCCGAAAGTGCCTGGTCACTCACTAAAAAATACTGGTTTCATTTCTTTTCGCTGATTTCAATCGTTGTATTCATGCTCTATGGCTTTTCGCCTTTGATGTCGGTATTTTGGGCGACGATCGTTTCGGCTGCTAGCAGCATGCTGCGTCGGGATACTGCGATTATTTCCTACGACTGGCTGCGGGGTAAAGAGCCATTCTGGAGTGGACTGTATCGTACTAATCTCGTTAAATCTCTTGCAGCAGGTACGACTGGCGTTCTGGCGATCGCCGTGACTTGTGCGGGTGCGGGCTTGATTGTTGGTACCGTCACACTAACAGGCCTGGGTTTGAAATTCAGTTCTATTGTTATCGAGTATGCAGGCGGTTCCTTGCTGCTGACAACAATTTATACCGGTCTGGTGGTATGGGTCGTTGGTCTGGCTGTTCCTGTTACTGCCTCGTATATTATTTGCGCGGTGATTGCTGCGCCGGCATTGATTAATCTTGGCGTACCTGCATTTGCTGCGCATATGTTTATCTTTTATTACGCAGTTTTGTCTGAGGTCTCGCCGCCAACGGCTTTGTCGCCTTTTGCGGCGGCAGCGATATGCAAGGGAGATCCTTACAAAACCACCATGCAAACCTGGAAATATGTC
>CAIPID010000328.1 GCA_903865015.1 uncultured beta proteobacterium
ATGCGCTGATCACTGGTTTGCGCGGGCGCTTGGATTGATTTTTCGGAAAAAACTTAAAACAAAAGAGGTTTTTTGGATTTTGCCGTGCAATGCTGTACACACAACTGGTATGCGGTATTGCATTACATTGTATTTTTTAGATCAGCATTACAGAGTGATCCGTGTCGTTTCTGAGCTTAAACCATTCAGATTTGCATGGTGTCGGCATGCCGTCTCTGTTGTAGAGACGCTCTCTACAGATAAGCTAACCGCCAGAGAAATTGAACTGGCGATTAAATTACGGTTAGACGATTGTTGAATCTGCACTCGGCTGAGATTCAAATACTGAAACGTAGTTAGGGTAAAAACTGCAATACATGACACCGCCGGCAGCGATATTGATCGGGACTTGAATGGTCGCGGCTGTACTTTCGCTCAAGCCTATGAGAGTGAGTAGCTCCATGGCCAGATCAATACTCAGAAAGACGCTAATCCAAACCAGGCCGTAAACGATGAAGGCCCACTTATTCCTCCAGCAGGCGATCGCGCTAAAAAATAATGACTGGATCAGACCTACGCCGTGAAAACCAACTAGCGCTGGGGCATACCAAAATATCGATGCCATCAAAACGTACAGGACTGCAAAGATAATCATGGGCGTGCGTACCGCATCTAGCAACGGTAAGAGATTGTTGCTGGCTGTTGCTGTTTGTATAGATTGGGATAACTCATCCATGAATGGAAAAAAAGCGATCATTCCCAATATGAGGCATATCAATACATAAAGGCTACCCATGCCAAGTAATCTTTTAAACAATCCCTTTTCTTTAAGTGGTGCAAACCACATCCCAAGTAACATTCTTTGTCCGGAGGCGGCTTGTCTGCAAGCTGATATGGTCATGAATGTGACTGCGGGCATGAGCACTACAAAAACAAGCGGTCCGACAGGAGGCGTAATGCTGGCAGTCATGAGTAGCAAACTGACGAACATTGCCCAGGAAAAAAATGCCATGGGCTGGCTGCGAAAAATCAACCATCCTTGTTTGGCCCATAGATAACCTGCGCGGGCGGGTAAAACAACAGCTTGCATTAAATTTCCTTGGGCAGTGCAGGGATTGATCCGGTTGTCCGGGCAATCAGAACACGTTCGAAATGGGTCGGATCGTGCGGTTTGAGGGTTTGAGCAGATCTGGGTAGATGAAAGTCGTAAAGTCTGGAAAGCCAGAACCGTAAGGCAGCACCTCTGAGCATGGCTGGCCAGGCACGGTGTTCATCTGCTGTGAATGGTCTCACTTTTGCATATGCACGCAACCAGGTGTTCACGAGCTCGGGGACAAACTCCCCCTCGGGGCGCCTGATGCACCAGTCATTCACGCTCACGGCAACATCAAACAGCAATGTGTCACAACCGGCAAAATAAAAGTCGATCAGACCACCCATCTTCGGTGACGCATGCGTGCCTGCAAATAGCACGTTGTCTCTGAACAAATCGCAATGCGCCGGACCTTTGGGCAGATTAAGCCATTCGGCTGTTTGTGCAAGCGTTTGTTGCTCGGCGAGTGTGTTTTTCAGTAAGCGTTGAAGTTCAGGTGTTAAAAAAGGCAGAACGACAGGTGCTGTTTTTTCCCACCAGCTCAATCCTCGCAGATTTGGCTGAACGATTTCAAAGTTTTGACCAACGATATGTGCTTTCGCCAGCGTCTCTCCGGCGAGAGCGCAGTGCAAGGTGGTTGGTTCTGGCTCATCACTGCCCGCTAATCGGGTGACAATGGCTGATGGCTTTCCATGGACCGTGGAAATTCTCGCACCATCCTTTCTTGTCTGTGGAAAAGGGACGGGTACTCCGCCTTTAGCCAAATGGTGCATCAGTTCGATATAAAACGGAAGCTGCTCTGCAGTTAACACCTCAAAAATTGTCAGGACATACTTACCCAGAGTGGTTGTCAGAAAAAAATTGGTGTTCTCAATCCCGGCAGCGATGCCTCTCAAGGATACGAATTCGCCGAGTGAATAGCAGCAGAGCAGGGCGCGTGCATCGTCATCACTGACTGGGGTGAATACGGCCATAAGTATTATTGAGTTTGAGGTGAGACTGAGCAGATTTTGATTTTAGCAAGGAAGCAGACGTTTCCCCGCTAAGGTAAGCACTGACAGCTAAAATAGACAAATTACCTGCCTAACTGGCTAATTTTTACGTTTTTTGCATCTATTCTTGTGACAAATTTACCTAAAGAGGGTTGGCGCTTATGCGTTGCACCCATGATCGATGTAACGGACAAACATTGTCGTTATTTTCATCGTTTGCTCGCACCGCGGGCGCGTCTGTATACGGAAATGATTACGACAGGCGCGCTCATGCACGGTGATGTAGAACGTCATCTAGATTTTAATGAGCAAGAGCATCCGGTTGCCTTGCAACTTGGTGGCAGCGAGCCTGATGCGCTTGCCCGCGCCGCAAAATTAGGTGCGCAATGGGGCTACGACGAGATTAATCTTAATTGTGGTTGTCCCTCGGAACGTGTGCAGAAAGGTGCTTTTGGGGCATGCCTGATGGCAGAGCCTACTCTGGTCGCCGATTGCATTAAAGCCATGCAAGATGTGGTGGATGTGCCTGTAACGGTCAAGCATCGCTTGGGTTTAGATTACGAGGAAAGTTACAGTTTTGTGCGAGATTTTGTTGGGAAAATTTATGACAGTGGTTGCCGTGTGTTTGTGGTGCATGCCCGTAACGCGGTTCTTAAGGGCCTCTCTCCAAAAGACAACCGCGATGTTCCACCTCTGCGCTACGACGACGCGGCAAAACTTAAACAAGACTTTCCCGATGCCATCATTGTTTTAAATGGCGGTATTTCAAATCTTGCTGCTTGCGATGAGCAGATGCCTAATTTTGACGGGGTGATGCTTGGACGTGCACCTTGGCATGCCCCAAGTATCCTGGCGCAGATTTCGAAGGCTTGGTGGCCTGAGCTCGATGCGCTTTCTGAAGAGGAAATGATTGAGTCGCTGGTTCAGTACGCTGATAAACAAGTTGATCAGGAAGTCCCGCTCAGGATTATGGTTCGACCACTGTTGGGACTATTTAACGGTCGTCCAAAGTCAAGATTATGGCGTCAAACACTATCTGATTCTAAACAGCTTAACGGTGCACGAGGTGATCTGATTCGCAGCGCGTGGAAAAAAATCGGACCAACCGCTCCCAAACTTTCATAGTTAGTTGCGTTGACTAAACAGCAGGCTCTTGCCCGTCGGTCGGCCAGTCACGGATATAGGCTTTGAGCATTGAGTTTTCGAATTTTTGCGCAGCGACGATTGCCTGCGCCATATCGTAAAAAGAAATCACCCCCATCAAAACAGGGCCATCCATGACGGGCAGGTAACGAGCGTGTTTTTCAAGCATCAAGCGTTGTACTTCAGCTGCTTCGGTGTTGGGTGAGACGCTAACCGGTGCATCATCCATGATGCTACGGATCGTTGTTTCGCCAACCTGACCATTATTGGCATGTATATGTCTGATAATCTCTCTGAATGTCAGCATGCCACCGAGTGATCCATGATCCATGATGACTAGCGAACCAATATCATGTTCGCTCATCGTCTCGATCGCATGGGAGACAGGCATGTCGGGTGTGGCGGTGTAAAGGGTGTTTCCCTTCACGCGCAAAATTTCACTGACTTTAAGCATGTTATGTCTCCTGTGTGCTGCTATCTTGCCCCGATTGTAATGGCTCGGTATGCAAATTGTCATGATGCAACAGCACATTTGCGAGGGTGGGGTTGGTTTTGTTATCAATCAGCGCAGCAATGGCGGTTTTTAATGCAGGTTGATGGATACGCGTTAAGGCATTGCGGTCTATCGCCAGGCGGTCAAATAGCGGTCCGAGACTTTTCGTTTCGGGATTACAGGCGAGCACCCAGCGATCCTGTCCTTGCCACTGCGTGTTAGCGACCATACCCAATTCAGCAAGCGTTTTTAGCAATGCAGTGAGGGTGTCATCTCTGATGCGTAATGCATGCATGAGATCTTGAGACAGGCATCCTGGTGGTGTCGCGTCCCGCGCTTGATCGAGCGCTTGCATGAGTAGGATTGACTCAATCAGGGCTGCACCTGGATGTGGGGTGAGCTCAATTCTGTTGATTCTGATCGCTGGCATGTTGGCGGCCCAGAGTGCGCCTAAAAGCACTCCCAGCCATGACAGATATACCCAGATCAGGAAAACGGGGAGCGCCGCAAATGCTCCGTAAATAACGGTGTAAGTTGAAAACTGAGAGATATAGTAAGCAAACCCCAGTTTCATGCCTTCGAGAATAACCGCGGTCACAAAACCACCCGCGAGCGCATCGCGTCCCCGAACTTTGCAATTTGGCACAATCGCAAAAATCGCCGCAAATCCTAATCCGCTCAAAATTAAGGGGATAAATTGCAGCGCAAGCTCAAGCAGGGCGGG